>VBEU01000157.1 GCA_005883775.1 Chloroflexota bacterium
GATCAGGGGCAGGACATCGTCGGCGCCGATCTCGCGGGAAAGAACGGCTCGTCCCTACGGAGGTCGGTCGAGGGCGGTGCCGCGGTCTTCTCGGTCTGCGGTGGCTACCAGCTTCTCGGCCACGAGTACGTGCCGGAGATCGGCCCCTCGATTCCGGGACTCGGCATCCTCGATGTTACGACGCGCGCCGGCAGGAAAACCCGTGGCTCGCGGATCGACTGCTCGGATGGGCGCTCGAAAGGCGGCACAAAGGCGCGAGGCTCGATCCGCTCGACGACAGTGACGAGCTCGCCGCGCGCGCGCAAGCCAGTGAGGTGGCCCGCAGCCGGACATAGATAGGTACTCCGGTACCGACCTCTTGTCCCATGCGATCCGGGCGCCGCGGTCGGTTGACTGCGCCATGTGATCCCGGTTGCGGTCATTCGTGCGTCTGTCATCGCGCTGGCCCTTCTCTCGGCTTGGGGCATCCCGGCGAGCGCGGACGATGGCCGGCCGCCGGCGCCGAACGGCACCGGCCATCCTCCGACCTCCAGCCCGATCCCGCTCACCGAACTCAGGCCGAGCGAGATTCGGTCTGCGCCGCTACCCACGCTCGCGCCCGAATATGCGCCCCTTTTCGAGCCAGTCCGGGCGCCGGCGCGCAAGAAGGAGTTGGTCTTGTTTGTCGGCGGCTACGGGTCGACGGCCAGCGACGGCGCGTTCGACGAGCTCCAGGCGCGCTTCCCCCCGGACAGCTATGACGTACGAAGACTCGGCGACGACCAAAAGTTTCCTTACGACACGTACGGCAGCATTGACGCGAACGCGCGCGTACTGACCGATCAGGTGCGCAAGATTTCTGCCGACTACTCGGGGGTCGACATCGTGTCGCACTCGATGGGAGGCGTGGTCGTCGATCGTGCCATCGCGGGCGGGCTGTCGTCCGGTGATGGTCTTCGGACGTACGTTGCCATTGCGAGTCCGCACAGCGGGGCCGACTTCGCGCGGGCACCGGCGTGGGTCCTTCCGATCATCGGTCCGGTCAAGGAGATCGTGCGAGCGGGCGGAGTCGTGGTCGCGCGCGATCCACAGAGCGAGGCGATCAATGATCTCGCGACGGCACGACCCATTCCTCCGCCCGCGGGAATCGTCCGGGTTGATGCCAGTCTTGCAACCGACGGATTTGTCAACGAGTTCGACGCTCGCGACCCAGGAGTTCCACAGCGCCTGTTCCTTCCGGCGACTCCACGCGAACTCTTCGATGGGCACGGCGGGAGCCTCGTCAACCGGCAAATCGCCGATCTTGTCGTCGAGACCGTCCGCACCCATCAGGTCCCACCCGACCGGCGGGATCCGATCACCCAGCTCGTCGCGCCGATCCTTTGGGACGAGGAGACGCGAGTGTGGCGGCGGGTCCTTCTCGTGATCACCCTCGCCGCCGTCTGCTTGTACGCGGCCCGGTTCATCCCTTTCTGCCGCGGTCCGATCGACCGAATCAATGCGTGGTGCGGACGGCTCGTGCGCGCGCTCGGCAGATGAGGGAAGAGCTAGGCCAAGCGATCGTCGAATTCGCACTGGTGCTCCCGCTTCTGCTCGTGATGATTCTCGGAGTCGTGCTTGTCGCGGAGATCGGCGTGGCCCGTCTCGCCCTCGAGCACGCCGCAGCGGAAGCCGCACGGACGGGCTCGCTCACGAACGATGATGAGCTGGTCCGCAATACGGCAGCCGCCGCCGTCACGCCACTCGATGCCTCTTTAGTCAAGGTGATCATCGAACCGACGCAAGCCGAAAGCCCACGGTCATCGGCGCCGCGGGGATCTCTGATTCGCGTGCGACTTCGCTACGCCCTCCCGGTCCCGCTCGGGTTCGTCGGTCTTCCGCGTCTGATCGTTGAAGGGACGGCCGCCCGTCGGGTCGAGTGGACTCCGTGAGGGACGAGCGCGGTCAAGCGGTCCTGGTCGCTGTCCTCGCGCTCGCGATCGCGGCTACAGCGGTAATCGGTCTTCGCGCCGCACAGGAGCGCATCGTGGCGGTGGCGCGTGCTCAGCGGGCTGGTGAGGCCGCCGTCGAGGCGGCGGCGCAATCGGTGGCCGACCTCTACGCGGCTCACCCGGCCGGGGCGAGAGAGCTCGTCGCCGATTCGCACGTTCTGGACGCAGCTCGAATCGCGGCCGAAGAGCTTGCTCGCGAGAACAGCGCGGGCGGCATCGAACAGCTGCGGCTCGTCTGTGCAGGCAAGCGGATCGAGGCGCGACTCGTGCTGCATGGCTACTCGCACCACGCCGGCTTCAGCGCCCCCGAATGCTCCCCGTCCTGACGTTCGCCCCCAAGCGCTTTGTGGTTGGCCGGCGTCGGCTTCTTCTCGCGGGCGCTGGGACGGCGTTGCTGGTCCTCTCCATCGGCTCGGCTGTGGTCGCCTCGCCCACGCGCTCGCCGGACGAGGTGGCCGCAAACGGCTCCCTGGCGCAGCGTCTTTCGGTGTCGACGTGGGCTCTGGCCGTACCGATCGCGTGGCTGGCAGCACCTTTGGCCGAGGTGCGCAGCGGCGACAGCGTCGATCTCCTTGCGATTCGAAGCGGCGATCGTCCTTTGACGATCACCGTCGCGGCCGATCTCCGCGTCATGGGGGCGGATGAGCGCGCCATCGTCTTTGAGGTCGATGAGGAGAGCGCGACGGCGATCGCGACGGCGCACGCGTCTGGTCTGCTTATCGTCCCTCTTCTTCGTTCGACGCATTGACGATCCGGGTCGCACTCTGCGGAGGTGCCGAGCTCGCATCCGCGGCCGAGGTGCTTGGATTGATCGCCGTCGAGGCCGCGCGAGCCGACATCGCCCTCGTCGATCTCCGCGATGCCGTGGCGCTCTCGCGCGCGGCAACGCTCGCGCCGGAGCTACCTCGGGTCGTCATCCTCGGCGACGAACAGATCGCGCTGGCGAGCGCGCTCGGTGTTCCGAACCGCTCGGTCGCGAGGTCGTGCGAGCCCGCGGTGCTCGGTCCCTTGATCGCCTCGACTCTGCCTCCGGCGAGGCGCGGGTCGACACGGTCCATCCTCGTCACGTCGGCTCGCGGCGGAGCTGGCAGGTCTCTTCTCGTCGCGAATCTCGCACGCCGGCTCGCGTTGCTGCGCTCGACCATGTGCCTCGATCTCAGCGCGGACGGCACTCTCGGCTGGTGGCTCGGCGCCGCGACGGGGAGCTGGTCCGATCTCGAGGCCCTGACCGATGAGCTGACAGCGGAACACCTCGGTGTTGTGGCGACGGAGGCCGCGCCCGGCCTTCGGCTCGTCGGCGGTCCTCCATACGGCCCGACCGTCAGACTCGCACAGTCGGCTTTCCGGGCAGCGCTCGAGCTATCCGAGCTAGTTCTCGTCGACGGTCCGACCCTCGCAGACGAGCGCGCTCGACGACTCGTCCCTTCGGTCGACCGCGTGATCGTACTGAGCTACGACGACCCGATCTCGATCGCCGCGCTCGCTTCCGCGGATGTTCCAGAAAAGGCATGGCTGATCGCCTCCCAGTCGACGGCCACATCGTTGATCGGACGCGACGTGTTCCGCGCCTTGCCGCGGGCGGAGGGCACGATCTCCGCCGCGACCTCTCGGCCCGCCGCCCTCGGCGGACCGCTTGGAAAGGCATACGACGAATTGGCTGAGATCATCGCGATCGACGCCACGTGACCGTTGCGGCGCGCGCCCGAATCGAGCGCGGGGTCGTCATGCGCCTTCGGGAAGCGCCGGACGGTCGCCCTC
>VBEU01000158.1 GCA_005883775.1 Chloroflexota bacterium
CCTCACGGTCAAAGTTCGTTCGGCCGGATTGCGGCCGTGTCGGGTCGGGCTGACCGGCGCTCGTGGTCCGGCAGCTATCCCTTCCGTTCTGCATCGTCGCGGTGTCCGCCCGGTTATCCGTCGGTTGCGTACAACCCGGTCCAGAGACCAAGTGGCGGATCGGACTCCGAACGATCGAGAGGGCGGAAATCCGCGGATCACAGACCTCGGCGCAAGGACCGTGCAGGTATCAGCTCTGTGCGTCAATCGACACAACGCGAAGAAATTCCGTTGTCGGACCGTGATTCTTCTCGCAGAGCGAGAAGAAAGATGCATGGTCCCTCGATTGCTGCGACGAACGCGACCGACACCCACGCTCAAGGGAGGCGGCGATGGAATCCGATCCGGTTCGCGGCAAGACCATTCGATGGACCTACGACGACGGGCCGATGGCCGGCAAGAGCTTCGAGCACACCTTCGGTGAGGACGGCACCGTGACGTGGCATGAGACCGGAGCGCAGAACAAGCCGAGACCGCCGACGAACGGCCAGCGGAAAGCCGGCCAAGGGTCGACCGAGCCGAAGGCCAAATACGAGGTCGCTCCGGTCAATGACGACGTCTACGCGGTCTCGTACCTCTCCGGCTCCGGCTACACGCTCACGAGTGTGCTCGACTTCGCGGGCGGCACTGTCGTGAGCTTCGCATCCAATGAGAAGGAGCTCGTCGTGCAGCACGGCACGTTCGAGGTGGCGGAGCGGATCGGCTCGTAACGGCGGAATCACCCGGGTGCGCCCGCGGTTCAGAAGGCGTGGAGCTCGGGATCTACAGCTTCGGAGAGGCGACGCCCGATCCCGAAAGCGGGCGAACCATCAGCGCCCACGAGCGCGTGCGGCGTCTTCTCGACGAGATCGAGCTCGCGGACAAGGTGGGTCTCGACGTGTATGGCCTGGGCGAGCACCACCGCCGCGAGTTCACCGTTTCCGCCCCCGCGGTGGTCCTTGCCGCCGCGGCCACGCGGACGACGCGCATCCGCCTGACGAGCGCCGTCAGCGTCATCAGCTCCGACGATCCCGTCCGGGTGTTTCAGAGCTTCGCCACGCTCGACCTTGTCTCGAACGGTCGCGCGGAGATCATGGCCGGCCGCGGCTCGTTCACCGAGTCGTTCCCGTTGTTCGGGTACGACCTCGCGGATTACGACGAGCTCTTCGAGGAGAAGCTCGATCTTCTCCTGAAGATCCGCGCAGGCGAACGGGTCACCTGGCGGGGTACTCATCGTCCGCCCATCGAAGACCTACCGGTCTTTCCGCGTCCGGTTCAGGACCCGCTGCCGGTATGGATCGCGGTCGGCGGACATCCCGAGTCGGTCGTGCGCGCGGGTAGGCTCGGCCTGCCGCTCGCCCTTGCCATCATCGGTGGCGAGCCGCGCCGGTTCGTGCCCCTGATCGACCTTTACCGACAAGCGGGCCGTCGCGCCGGGCACGATCCGGCGAAGCTGCGCGTGAGCATCAACTCGCACGGCCTGATCGGGGACGACTCGCGGCAGGTCGCCGACGACGCGTACGCGGCGTACTCGTATGTGATGGCGAAGATCGGGCGCGAGCGCGGCTGGCCTCCGCCGAGCCGCGAGCAATTCGAGGCCGAGCGTGGCCCGCGCGGCGCGAACCTCGTTGGGACGCCGGACGAGGTCGCGGCCAAGATCCTCTACGAGCACGAGCTGTTCGGGCTCGATCGGTTCCTTATCCAGATGAGCGTCGGCACGCTTCCGCACGACAAGGTGTTGCATGCGATCGAGCTGTTCGGGACCAAGGTCGCGCCGATCGTGCGTCGCGAGATCGAGCGGCGCACCGAGGCCATTCCGATGCCGGCAGGTGAGCCGGCCTGACTACGAGTCGGTGATCTCGATCACCGCGGGATCCCATTTTTCGTCTGGGCGGTCGATCACACGAAGCGGGTTCGTGTCGACGACAAGCTGACCATCCGCGGACTCGGTGATGTGAAATAGCTGCAGCGGCTTTGGTGCCGGAATCCGAAGAACCACCGCGGTGTGCTTGTCGTACTCCGATCCGTGACACGGGCAGTGGAAACGGTCCTCGGCATCGTTCCACGGCACCGCACAACCGAGATGCGTGCATTTCCGATAGGCGGCGATGATCCCGCCCGGTGCGTGGAGGAGGAAGAACCGCCCCTCGCGAAAGAGGACCGGACGGTCGTTCGTCGCCGAGAACAACTCCAGGACCTGTGTCTTGGTCCCCACCGCTACCGGATTCCCGAGCCCTTCGATGCGATTGACGCGGATGAACGGCGCGACCAGCGCGACGATCTCAGTCGCAGCGAGACCGACGGCGCCGAGGAACCCAAAGCGGAGGATCGCCCGCCGCCGCCAGCGCAAGACGCCGTCACGAGGTGTTCCAAGCCGAAGCATCGAGAACCTCCCGCCAGAACTACTACGAAGGGTTAGCAGATGAATGTGCGGAGTCAAGCCGTGAACCGGTGCTAGGCTCAGCCACGACGTTTCGGGGGAGGCAACATGTCAGCTCGTCGGTCATCGATCCTCTTTGCCATAGCGCTGATCCTCGCCGCGGCCTGTGGGCCTGCGGGGACTTCCGGCACGAGCAGCTCACCAGGGGCATCGCCCTCGGCATCGGCCGGTGGCGCCGCCAGCACCCTGGTCATCGATCGGGACACGAGTGACCTCATTTCGCTCGATCCGGCCGTCCTCTATGAATTCAGCGCTGTTTTCGCGACCCATAACGTGTACGAGACGCTCGTGAAGTTCGAGGGGACCGACCTGTCCACGATCAAGCCGGGCCTCGCCACGAGTTGGGACATCAAAGACACAGGGTCCACCAACGACATCACGTTCAAGCTCAAGTCCGGGCAGAAGTTCGCAAGCGGCAATCCCGTCACCGCCGACGACGTCGTGTACTCGGTCCAGCGTGCCATCAAGCTGAACAAATCGCCGGCGTTCCTCTTCACCGACATCGCCGGCCTCAAGGCCGACAGCGTCAAGGCAACGGACCCAACAACGGTTGTCTTCAGCCTGCCCAAGACCGCGAGCGCGTCGGCTTTCCTCACGATCCTGACCTTCACGATCGGCGGGGTCGTCGACTCGAAGGAAGTGAAGGCCAAGGAGACAGGCGGCGACTCCGGCTCGGCGTACCTGCTCGACCACTCCGCCGGGAGCGGGCCGTTCGTTGTCGATCACTGGACCAAGAACACCGAGGTCCTTCTCAAGGCGAACCCCAACTACGGCGGAGCCAAGCCGACACTCAGCGGCGTCCTCTTCAAGCAGGTGCCCGAGCCGACGAACCAGCAGTTCGCTCTCGATAAGGGCGACATCGACATCGCGAACAACCTCGGCCCCGAGCAGATCGCTGCGCTTCAGGGCAAGTCCGGTGTCACGACGACGACCGCGGACAGTCTGCAGCTTGTCTACGTGGGCATGAACGCGACGGTCAAGCCGCTCGATAACGTCAAAGTCCGCGAGGCTCTCCGTACCGCCGTCGACTACGACGGGATCGTGAAGGACCTCCTCAAAGGCAACGGCAAGAAGGTGCAGGGCATCATCCCGAGGGGCCTCGCCGGATATAACGAGGCGACACCGTTCCAGGCCGACGTGACGAAGGCGAAGGCATTACTCACGGAGGCGGGTGAGACGACCGTGACGCTCGACTTCCTGGTCCCGACCGGACAGGCGCCGGGTGGCGTCGCCTTCAGCGATCTAGCGGCCAAGCTGAAGTCGGACTGGGCCAAGATAGGCGTCACCGTGAACATCAAGCAGACCACGACGGCCGACCTGCTGGCGACGTACCGCGCGCAGAAGGGCCAGCTCGTGATGATCTATTGGGGGCCGGACTACCCCGACCCCGACGCCAACGTCGGCCCCTTCACCGACTACAAGGCGAAGTCCATCGGCTGGCGCAACGCGTGGGATGATCCGACGATCGCG
>VBEU01000159.1 GCA_005883775.1 Chloroflexota bacterium
CGGCGCCGCGAGGAGATACGCGAGCGTCCCCTGCTGCCGCTCGTTCCCAACGGCCTGCGAGACCCCGAATGCGGTCGCCGTCGCGGTACCGATCGCGTTTCCCACGAGATAGAACGAAAGTGGCTGACTCCCACCGTACGTTCCGATGAGCGCGAAGAAGGCGAGCTGTGCGAGGGGAAAAAGCAGGCGATTGATGAAATACGGCATTGGCTGGAGCCAATTGAAGAGCGCGCGGAACGAGTAGTAGGCGGTGACCGTGAAGATCCGCATTAGGAGAGCGCGAGCGTCCCCGCGCGGCGAGCGCGCGTGAGCACTCGCTCGAATAGCCACTTCGCGATGAGAAGCAGGGCGCCTCCCGTCAGGAACAGAAAGAACCACGCGCGGAGAAGCCCCGGCAGGTCGAGGTCGCCTCGCGCCGCGCCGTGCATCGCCACGGCGGCCCAATACGGCGGGAGGATGTTGCTGATTGGGGCCGTCCATCCTGGGAGGAGCAGGATGGGGAAGAGAAGGCCAGACAGGGCGAAGATCGGGTACTCGAGCCCAAGCAGGAAGTGTCCGACCGCTCGCCATAGGATCGCGAGCGGCGCGAAGAACATGCCCGTCGCCCACAGCGCTGCGACGGCGAAGAGAAGCGAAATGGCGAACCATCCCGGCTCCGCGATCGCGATCGGATACCCGAACAGGAGCGCGGCGATGCCGTAAGCCAGGAGGAGCGACAGGAGCGAGAACACCGTCGTTCCCGCCAGCCTCCCGCCGATGACAAGGAAGAAGGATGCGGGCGATGCGACAAGCAGCTCGAGCGTTCCTATCCAGCGCTCGTGGCTGATCGCGCCGCTCCCGGCGAAGAGCAGAGTCGAGAAGATCCCGCTGAGCGCAGTACCGACGATCACGTACATCGGATCGAAGTCGGCGCGGTGGCGGAGCATGTACATCGTGGTGACTCCGATGAAGAACGGCTGCCACACCGCGCCGAAGAGCAGGAAGCCGTTGACCGCGACCTCCTGAAAATCGACCCACGCCGACTGCACGGCGAGGCGCAGGGCGGCAGTCACTCGACCCGCCCCACGAGTCTGACGTACGCGTCTTCGAGCGTTGCCTCGCGCACCGCGACGCGGCCGACCTGTCCGGCAGCGACGGCCGCGATGAGCGGGGCCACGGCGCGTTCCGCGATGCGTGTCTGAACCCGCAGGACCTGACGCAGCTCGCGCTGCTCGACGACGATGGAATCGACGAAGTCGAGGGCCCGTAGCCGCTCGACGGTTCCCGCGTCGATCCCGAAGACCTCAAGCTCGACCACGCTGAGATCGCTCACGTTCGATTTGAGGTCGGCCGGGGTACCGAGCGCGACGGCCCGGCCCTTGTCGATCACAGCGATCCGATCGCAGAGCTCGTCCGCCTCGAAGAGGTAATGCGTCGTCAGCACGATCGTCGCTCCGCCCTCGTGGAGTTGACGGACGATGCGGCGCAGCTCGCGCGCCCCGATCGGATCGAGGCCAATCGTGGGCTCGTCGAGGAAAAGGACGCGGGGCCGGTGCAGCAGTGTCCGAGCCAGATGGAGCCGCTGCTTCATTCCGCGCGAGTAGCCCTCAACGCGCTCATCGCCTCGGGGGCGGAGGTCGACGAGATCCAGCAGTTCCTCTACTCGGGAGCGGATCTCGCGCGGGGGGACCGCGTAGAGCTCGGCGAAGTAGCGGAGATTGTCCCTTCCCGAAAGGCGGTAGTAGAGACCGCGCTCACCGCCGAAGACGAAGCCGATCTTGCGTCGGACTTCCTTGGCATCGCGCACAACGTCCAGCCCCATGACCGTCGCTGTGCCCGATGTAGGGATGAGAAGCGTCGTGAGCACCTTGATGGTCGTTGTCTTGCCGGCACCATTCGGCCCGAGGATTCCGAAGAGCTCGCCCTCGCCGACGTCCAGAGAGAGGCCATCGAGGGCGACGATCTCCTTCGTATGTCGACGAAGCGTCCCGGTCGTCGCCCGAAAGAGACGTCTGACATCTCGGAGCTCGATCGCGCCCACGGAGCGACGGAGCATATCGTTCGCCGCGGGAGGATCCGGCGCGGATCGGGGCTAGCGCATCGCCTCGAGGAGCGGAGTCACGTCGCGGTGGAAGACGTCCTGGTCGACGAGCGGCTTCTCGGCGAGCGCCGGGATTCGCTGGCCGACGGCTTCCTCGTACGTTGGGAGCTCGACCTGGTAATAGATGCCGATCGGGATGGGGTCCGTCTCGTAGCTTCGCGCGACGGCCGCTGCTTTCTTCGCGACGATCTCCTGCGCGTCCGCCGGGTCCTGCACCTTCCCGTCGTAGCCCTTGTCCTCGAGCTTGTAGAGGCGCGAGCGTTTCTCGGGAAGATCCGCGCCCTCGTACCACTCCTTCGTGTAGAGGTCGTTGTAGGTCGGGCACGTCTGCAGCACATCGACGAGCGCGGAGCCCTTGTGCTGGATCGCCTTCACGATGATCGACGCGAGGTACTTGGGCTCGAGCGCGTACCCGCGCGCGATGAACGTGTATCCCGAGGCGACGGCCATCGCGACAGGGTTGATGCCGTCCTGGATGGCCTGCTCCGGCATGGATTTGGTCTTCTTTCCTTTGGACAGCGTCGGCGACGCCTGACCTTTCGTCAGTCCGTACACGTTGTTGTTGTGGACGATGTATGCGAAGTCGGCGTTGCGCCGGCCCGCGCCGACGAAGTACCCCGCGCCGATCCCGTACCCGTCGCCGTCGCCGCCGAGCGCGAGCACGGTGAGGTCGGTGTTCGCGAGTCTGCCGCCCGTCGCGACGGTGAGCACGCGGCCGTGCAGCGTGTGGAACCCGTACCCGTTGATATAGTGCGGCGTCTTTCCGCTGCAGCCGATGCCGCTGTAGACGGCGAGCTTGTCGGGCTCGATCTGCATTTGCTGCAGCGCCATCTGTATGCCGGTAAGGATGCCGAAGTCGCCGCAGCCAGGACACCAGTCGTTGTGCAGATCGCTCTTGTAGTCCTTGATCGCGAGCGGCTTCGCGGGCGTGTTAATGGACATGCGTCACCACCGGTTCGGCCTTCGCGCCTTCGTAGACCTTCGCGAGCGCGTTCACGACTTCGTCCTCGCTGAAGGGTCGTCCGTCGAACTTATTGATCCGCTGATCGATCATGACGCCGGTCTGCTCCTGTACGAGCTGCGCGAGCTGGCCGGAGTAGTTCTCCTCAATAGACACGATCCGCTTCGCGTTCCGCAGGATGTCGCCGATCCCTTGCGCAGGGAACGGCCGCATCAGCCGGCACTGCAGGAAGTTGATCTTCTTTCCCTGCGCCTCGAGCACCTTGAGCGCGTCCAGCACGGTGCCCTTCGTCGAGCCCCACGCGAGCACGGTGAGGTCGGCATCCTTAGGCCCGTGGAGGAAGTACTGCTGCTCCTGCGGGATCGCCTTTTGGGCGAGCTTCAGCTTACCCATGCGCTTTTCCATCATCGCGACGCGCATCTCGACGCCCTCGGTGATGTGTCCGTCCGGGTCGTGCTCGTCGCTCGTGATCCAGTGCCGGCCGCCCTTGATGCCCGGACGTGAGCGCGGCGAGATGCCGTCCTTCGCGAATGCGTACCGCAGGTACTCCTTCACGTTCGCGAGATCCATCTTGCCGTGACCGTTTCCGTTGTGGCCGGACTGCGAGCCAGCGTCGTTCGCGCCCTTCGCGTCGACCGCGGTCCACTCTGAGCCGGTGAATCGCTCGCCCCGATCGATCTGATCCCACTTGAGCTCGAGCTTGTCGATCGTCGTGTAGACCGACGCGAGCTTCTTGTCGCTCAGCACGATGATCGGCATCTGGTAGCGCTCGGCCCAGTTGAATGCCGAGAAGGTGTCCTGGTACGCCTCGCGCAGGTCGCCCGGCGCGATGACGATGTGCGGGAAGTCACCCTGCGCCGGG
>VBEU01000133.1 GCA_005883775.1 Chloroflexota bacterium
GAGCGGCACCACGTTCGCCGGACACGAGCCGCCGTAATAGGCGAACGGGTTGTGCTTGAGGGCATAGGGATAGGGGCTCCGTGCGCAGCCGGAGGAGGTCAGCCCCTCCATGTAAGCCCGCCAGCTCACGCCAGCCGCGGTGAGCTGAGCCCCGAGCCCACCCGCCGGGAGCGGGTGGTATGAGTCGTCAGTGATGCCCCACGTGCTCCCCGAGGTCATGGCCAGATAGTTCGGGAGGCTCGGCGACGAGACGGCGTTGTAGTTGGTCGCGAGCTCGTATTTCGCCGCGAGACGCTCGACGGTAGGAGACCGCAAGGCCGTCGCGAGTGTCGCGTTCTCCATGACGATGACGAAGACGTGGGCGGGGTTTGGTGCCGGCGTTTCGCTCGGCGCCGGCGAAGCCGTTCGGGTCTCCGTCTGCAGCGTCGGTGGCGGCGGTGAGGTGCCTGTGGTGCTTGTGGCCGGCGACGCGCACGAGACCGCCAGGGAGACGATGAGTGCGAGCAAGGCAACGGCACGCATCCTGAACATGGTCGCATCCGCTCTCGCGCCGCGCATTGCGTTCGCGCAACACGAACGCAAACGTGTGCACGCACACGGTGTGAGAGATCACGTCCCGCCGGTGAGTGCCCGCACCCCAAGCAAGCCTCCGGGACCGTAGACCGCTCCAGCACGCATCCCCTGGATGGATGCGCGCAGGAGGAAGAAGATGCGCAAGCTCGTTCTCACGGCGACCCTCGCGCTCAGCGTCGTGTTCTCGTTCGGCCAATCCACGGCACTCGCGGCCTCGAGCACATCACAGACAGTCGATGTCACCGGCTACGCCAACTTCTCAAGCATCCTCGGCGGGAACATCAGCGGACCGGTGGCGCTCTCGGGCTCGCTCTCCGACGGCCAGCTCGGGACGCTTCACGGATCGGCCAACTTCCCGCTCCGTGACGAGAAGGTCACCGTCGCGCCAACCACGTCGATCGTCCTGACCACCGAGCAGATGAACGTCGGCTGGTATCGCTACACCTGCGGCCAGTTCGGATGCATCTACGAGAACGGGATGTCGGTGTTCGAGCGTTCGTACGGAAGCGCACCGGTCGACATCCGCCTCGGGTCGCTCAAGGGCAACGGGACGCTATCGCTCGGGACGAACTCGACCTGCATCGCGGCATGCCCGCCTCCGGGTGCGTACTGGTACGCCCCGACCGGCTACTGGCAGGTCCAGAGCGCGGTCCTGAGCTCGCAGGACGCCGGCGGCTTCAGCATGAACGGACCCGCCCCCACGATCCACTAGGCCGCCACGCTCACACAGACGATCGCCCCGGGCACCAGCTCGGGGCGATCCTCTGTACCGAACTACGTCGAAGGCTCAGGCCTCGAACACGACCTCGTGACGGGTCGTCGCGCGCCACGGTCGACCGCGCCAGCGCTCAGGCGGCAGGGCCGCCGCACCGCGACTGCGCACGCAACGTCGCACCAGGATCTCGAGATCGGCGAGCGTCACGCGTCCGCGCTTTTGCTCCCAGATGGCGCGGAGCGCGAGGATCGCATCGAGGGCGGCGTTCGCATCCATGGTTAGATGAAGCTCCTCCCGGTGATCGGGCTCCACTCTCGCCGCAACGTGGGGAGTGATGTGTCGGATACGTTTCGTTCCATTCGTGCAGCGAACGCACGGCGCGTGCCAGCGAACCTGCGACGTCGGTGATATCCGATTCGGTAGCGCCGCGGCGTCAGCCGGCGCGAGCGGCCTCCGCCGCGAGATGCGGTAGCAGGTCGGCGCGGACGCGTGTGACGTCTTCTTCGTACTTGAGGACGGCGCCCAGCGTTCCCTCGATGGCGGCTTCGTCGAGCTCAGAGGTGCCGAGCGCCGAGAGCGCCATCGCCCAGTCGAGCGTCTCGGCGACCCCCGGCCGCTTGAAGAGATCGTCACGACGCAGCGCCTGGACGACCGCGACGACGCTCCGCGCGAGACGCGCCGGCACATCGGGCAACCGCCGGGCGACGATCGCGAGCTCGCGCTCGACGGTCGGATAGTCGATCCACTGATAGAGACAGCGGCGCTTCAGGGCGTCGTGGATCTCTCGCGTGCGATTCGACGTGATGATCACCGGAGGCGGCACCGCCGCGCGGAACGTGCCGAGCTCGGGGACGGTGATCTGGAAATCTGAAAGGAGCTCGAGCAGGTACGCTTCGAACTCCTCGTCCGCCCTGTCGATCTCATCGATGAGCAACACCGGCGGCGGGCCCTCGCCCGCGATCGCCTCGAGAAGCGGACGTTTGATCAGGAAGTGCTCGCTGTAGATCCGTTCGCGCGCGTCGTTGGGGCGACCCTCACTCTCGGCCAGGCGGATCTCGAGGATCTGCCGCGGGTAGTCCCAGTCGTACACCGCGGTCGCGACGTCCAGCCCCTCGTAGCACTGGAGCCGAATCAGCTTGCGGTCGAGCGCGGAGGCGAGGGCTTTCGCGATCTCGGTCTTTCCGACGCCGGCCTCGCCTTCGACGAAGAGCGGCTTGCCCAAACGCAGCGCGAGGAAGAGCGTCACCGCGAGCGACCGGTCCGCGACGTACCGCTCGCGCTCGAGCGCATCCGCTACATCTTCAACCGACGAGATGACGGGCACGCCCATGGCTCGGATGCTACGAGGCCTCTTCTCGGTCAGGCCTTCGCGCGGCTTATCGCGCGCTCGATCGCCCGTTTTGCGTAGACGGTGACGAGGTGCTTGCGATAGTCGGAAGAAGCCGCGAGGTCGGAAAGCGCGGTGATCCCGTCCGCCGCCTTTGCCGCCGCGGCGGCGATCGCCTTCGCGTCGCCATTCGTGCCGGCGAGCGCCTTCTCCGCGGCCGTTGCGCGATACGCCGCGGCGGCCGCGCCGGTGACTCCGATCGCGGCCCGCTCGACGGTCCCGTCCGCTTTGATCGTGATGACCGCCGCGACACCCGTGATCGCAAATCCAGATGCGGGATGGGCGAACTTCGCGTAGGCGCCGCCGGTGCGTCCATCCGGCGCGGGGAAGCGGATCTCGGCGATGATCTCGTTCGCGGCGAGCGCCGTCTCGAAGACTCCCTTGAAATACTCACTCGCCTTGATGTCGCGGCGGCCCTTTGGGCCGACGGCGCGGATGATCGCGTCGTAGGCGAGCGCCGGTGCGGGCTCGTCGGCGGCGGGATCGGCGTGTGCGAGGCTGCCGCCGATGGTGCCGCGTGCGCGGACCTGGAGGTCGCCGACCGCGCCGGCGGCCTCGGCGAGCGCGACGAGCTTCGCGCGGACGGTCTGATCGTGCGTGATGTCGCGATGTGTCGCGAGCGCGCCGATCGCGATGGTGCCATCTGCCTCGCTGCGGATCTCGCGGAGTGACGCAATGCGACGGAGATCGATGAGCGCCTCGGGCTGCGCGAGCCCGAGCTTCATGAGGGGCAGAAGGCTGTGGCCGCCGGCGATCACCTTTCCCTCATCGCTTCGATCAAGCTGCTGGACCGCTTCATCGATCGTCGACGGTGCCTGATAAGTGAACGGGTGCGTGATCATCGCCGTCCCTCCCCGGCGGCGCGGATCGCCCGCCAGATCTTCTCGGATGTGAGCGGCATGTCGATGTGTTTGATTCCGAGCGGTGAGAGCGCGTCGATCACCGCGTTGA
>VBEU01000134.1:0-2860 GCA_005883775.1 Chloroflexota bacterium
CTTCGATCCGAATGCGGCCCCGGCGAGGGAGCCGCTACCCCTGGTCGGCCGCGTGAGACCGAGAAGTATTTTCACGGCGGTCGTCTTTCCCGCGCCGTTCGGTCCGAGGAAACCGAACACGCCCTGCTCCACGGAGAGCGAGAGGTCATCGAGCGCAACGACCTTTGCGTAGCGCTTCGTGACGTGCTCGAGGCGGATCGCCCCGTTCGCGATCGCCACTACCGCATGGAGTTCGCGATCGAAAGGGCCTGGCTCTCCGTGAAGGAACCGATCACCTCGAACATCATGCCGTCCTTCTGCCAGATGACGGCGCTCGCGATGCCGGTGTTGTCGCCGACGTAGAGACCCTGCACCCCCTGAACCGTCACCGCGTGCGAGATCGCGAGCTCGGCCGGCACCGGCACGGGCAGCGTGCTCGAGGGGTCGCTGATCGCGCGGATCGCGGCGGCGAGCTGCGGCGAGATGCCCGGCTGCGACAGGAGATAGGCCTGAAGCTCTGCCACGGTCACGCCGTCACTCGAGATGGTCGGCGCCTTTGCCTGCCCGACGATAAGTGTCGGGACGTCGGGATACGCCCCGGTCGCGCCTGTCGCTCCGGTGGGGGCACCCCAGATCTGCACGACGGCGGGGCCGCCGGTGATGAAGAGCTTGCTGCCATCGATGTTCGCGGGCATCGGCGGCGCGGTGCGGTTCTGGCGCGCGGCCGCCTGCCGCGTGGAGTCGGCGCTGAACGTGAACGTGGCGCTCGAGCGGTTGATCACGCCGTACCGCGGGCTACCCGTCACGCTCGACGGCAGCGAGGCCGGCGCCTGCACGGCGAAGCCCGTTTCGGACGATGCCTGACCGCGTGTCTGGACTTCCTTCGGCTGCGGCGGCGTGGTCCACACGAATGTGCCGTATGCGCCCATGCAATCCTGAAGATTCAGACCGGCACACGCCTGGTTCAGATAGTTCAGGTCGCTCTGCGTGATCGGCACAGCGACGACGCTCTTCGGCTCAAAGATCTTCAACACGGAGTCGGCGACGCCCGAGAGCGTGAGCGCGCTCGCGACGATCACCACGCCGGCGGCGGCGGCGAGCCCCTGCAGCCAGCGCGATGCGATCCTCCGGTGTGCGACCGGTGTCACCCCCGCGATCCCTTCGCTCTGCACTCGCGCTCGGAATCGCGCCAGCGCATCGTCGGTATTCACCTGGGGCTCGGCGGTGCCGAGCGCCTGGCCGATTTCGGTGTCGTTCATCTCAGTTCCCTCCGGAAAGCATCTTCCGCGCGACGAAGCAGGGTGCCGACGCTCGACGCGCGGACGTCGAGGGCGGCGGCGATTTCAGCGTAGGAAAGGCCGGCGTAGCGGAGCGCGAGCATTGCGGCCGAGCGCTCAGGTAGACGTGCGAGCACCGCGCGCACCTCGTCACGCGTCTCCGACGCGGCCACGATGTAGGCGGGGTCGTCGTCGACGGCCGGCGTGTCGATCGGCACCGCCTGCGCGGCCTCGCGACGCGCCCGCCGGTCGCGCCCGCGGAGCGCGTTCAGCGCCGCGTGCGCCGCGGCGGCGTGAAGCCACGCCGGCGCGTAGGGCGCGTCGGCCGGATGCGCCCGATAGAACGAAACGAACACGTCCTGTGCGACATCCTCAGCCTCGGCCTGATCAGCGAGCACGCGGTGGGCGATGCCGACCACGCGCGCATATTCGGCCCTGAAAAGTCCCTCGAACGCCGGTGAGATCGCCTGCGCGACATGCCCGGCCCCACCGGGGATCCCTGCCCCTTCGCGCGCGGGCAGCGTCATGGACGACGAAGCCTCCATACAGCGATAGAGCACCGCGAAGAGATCTCTTGTGACAGCGGAACGATTCTCCGCCCCCGGGAGTCGGCATCTCGCCGGGCAACGCCCGACCGAGCGGCCGGTCGGAACCCGACGGCTGGCACCGCACTTGCGCCTGCATGGCCACGTGCCATCGCCGGCGACTCCCCGCAATCGCGCCGGTCAACCGCCGACTCGCTCGCCTCGCGAGGCGAAAAAGCGGCTCGACGAGAAGGCCGCAACGAAGAAGGGGAGCGCCAACAAGCGACGGATCCACAGCAAAGAAGCGGAGGAGTCATAGACATGCCGACAGTGAAGAAATCCATCGATGTGGACGTTCCGGTCCGGGTCGCGTACGACCAGTGGACCCAGTTCGAGGAGTTCCCCCGGTTCATGGAGGGCATCGAGGCCGTCCAGCAGCTCGACGACAAGCGCCTGCACTGGCGCGCGAAGGTTGGGGGCAAGGTCGAGGAATGGGACGCTGAGATCACCGAGCAGGTCCCGGACAGGATCATCTCGTGGCGAAGCACATCGGGCGCTCGCAACGAGGGCATCGTGCGCTTCGTCCCGCTCGGCGAGAGCAAGACGAAGATCGAGCTCGAGATGCACTGGGAACCGAAGGACGTCACCGAGCGCATCGGTGACGTGCTCGGCGCGGACGATGTGCGCATCCAGGGGGACCTCGGGCGTTTCAAGAAGTTCATCGAGGAGCGACGCGCACCGACCGGGGCGTGGCGCGGTGAGATCCGCGGCGGCCAGGTCGAAGGAGACCGCGCCGAGGAAGACCAAGAGGCCGGTACCACCCCCCGCGGCTAGCGACCCCATGCGCGTCGCGATGCTCGCGCCGATCTCGTGGCGCGTGCCGCCACGCCACTACGGGCCGTGGGAGCGCGTCGTGTCCCTCGTGACGGAGGGGCTCGTCGAGCGTGGTGTCGACGTGACGCTGTTCGCGACCGCGGACAGCGTCACGCAAGCTCATCTCGACGCGATCTGTCCGCGGCCGCTCGCGGAAGATCCCACCCTCGATGCGAAGGTGTGGGAGTCGCTGCATATCGCGAACGC
>VBEU01000134.1:2899-10606 GCA_005883775.1 Chloroflexota bacterium
CCGGGCGCGTCGCGTACGTCTCGATCAGCGATGCCGACCGGGACCCCGACCTGCCCTACGTCGCGACCGTTTATCACGGCATCGACCTCTCCGAGTTCACTCCGCGGGAGCAGCCCGGCCGCGGTCTTGTCTATTTCGGACGGATGCACCCCGACAAGGGCGTAGCCGATGCGATCGCGGTAGCGAGGGCGGTCGGGCTTCCGCTTGTGATCGCGGGCATCGTTCACGATCGGGACTATTTCGACCGGGAAATAACACCCTACCTCGACGGTGACCGCGTCCGCTATGTGGGCTCGCTCGGCCCGGCCGAGCGCGACGAGCTGCTCGGTTCCGCCCTCGCGCTCCTCCATCTCGTCGAATTCGCCGAACCATTCGGCCTTTCGATGATCGAAGCGATGGCGTGCGGAACGCCGGTCGTTGCACGCAGGCGTGGCTCCGTACCGGAGGTGGTGGACGAGGGGGTGACGGGCTTCGTCGTCGATGACGTCGCGGGCGCGATCGACGCGGTGGGCCGGATCGCTGGCCTCGACCGACGCGCGGTGCGCGCCCGGGTCGCCGAACGATTCAGTCGTGACCGCATGGTCGACGACTATCTGCGCGTGTACGAGCGAGTCCTGGCCGGCGCGCGTATCGCGTGAGCCAATCGTTCGACGTCGGCGTCAACTACTGGCCGGCATCGAGCGCGATGCGCTGGTGGCGGCGTTTCGACGCGGGGGAAGTCGATCGCGATTTCGCGCGCATCCATAAGGCGGGCGGCGAGCTCGTCCGCTTCTTCTTGCTGTGGGAGGACTTCCAGCCACAACCGGCTTCGGTGAACGATCGCTGTCTCGAGCTTCTCGTGATCGTGGCGAACACCGCGCAACGTCACGGTCTGCGAATCATCCCCACGCTTTTCACCGGTCACATGAGCGGAGCCAACTTCGTTCCGGAGTGGGCTCTCGGGGGGACCGCCTCGCCTGGGCGGTTCCGGGTGGTCTCGAACGATCGTGTCGTGGAGCGGGGAATGCACAACTGGTACGTCGATCCGCTTGTCCTCGAAGCGCAGGCCCTTCTCGCGCGCGAGTGCGCACGCGCTCTGGCCGGACATCCTGCCCTCTGGGCATGGGATCTGGGCAACGAGAACTCAAACTGCTGCGTCCCGCCGACTCCCGAGGACGGAATGCGCTGGCTCGAGCGAATGGCTGGGGCCATCCGATCGTCCGATGCCTCGTCCGCGATCACGCTCGGGCTGCACATGGAAGATCTCGAGGACGACCGTCGGATCGGACCGGCCGAAGCCGCGCGGGTCTGCGATGTCCTCTGCATGCACGGGTATCCGATCTACGCGTCGTGGTGCCGCGGCCCGACGGATCCCGAGCTTGTGGCATTCCTTGCCGACATCACGCACTGGCTCGGCCGGAAAGATGTCCTCTTCGCGGAGTTTGGCGCGCCAACACGCGACGACGACCCGGAGGCGGAACGTGCCTCGTCCCTCCTGACCGAGGAGGAGGCCGCGCGGTACCTCGAGCGCGCGTTCTCACGACTCCACGCCGCGGGCACGGTCGGTGGCCTGGTGTGGTGTTACGCCGACTACGCCCGGGCGATTTGGTCGGAGCCCCCGCTCGATCGCGCTCCGCACGAGCGCCACTTCGGCCTGTGGCGCGCGAACGGCAGCGCGAAGCCCGCCGCCCGTGCGCTCGCCGAGTGGAGCCGAAGGCCGCGGGCGGCGCCGCAGCCGCCGCCCTGGTCCGAGAGCGACCAGCGGGCCTTTCAGGTGGCCCGGCGGGAGACGTTGATCCGCCTCTACGAGGCCTACGCGGCTCCACCGCTGGCACGGCCGGTGCTCTAGAGCGGGTGTGCTCGCGACCAGCAGCGACCTTGTGGAGATCCGTCTCCGCGACGACGCGGCCGAGTGGAAGGCTCTCATCGAGCGGCTCGAGGCGCGCCGCGTCCTCGACATCAGCGCGGGGCTCGAAACGCTTCCCGGCGACGGCGAATTCGACCTCATCGTCGCGCCGAACGATCCGTTCGCCGGCATCCTCGAGGACGACGCCCGCGCGACAGCCATCGCGAAGGTGCGTCGTCTCCTCGCTCGCGACGGGCTCCTCGTCATCGAAGGCCTGTACGTGCCTCCGCAAGAGGATGCCGTCGCGTCCGCGCCCGACGGCCTGATCCGCGAGCGCAAGCTCGACGACGGGTCGGTCGAGCGCGAGGTATGGAGCGCGCTAGGGGACCATCAATACGAAGTCCGCACGAACGGCTCGCCGCCGGCACGCGTTCGCGCCTGGCACTGTGGCGAGACCGCCCTACGCGAATCGGGTGCCCGCATCGCGGGAGGTCTCGACGAGCGTGACTTCGATCCGTGGGGCGATCGCCTGATCGCGGTCGTACCCGGTTGGTCGTGACAACGTCTCCTTGTGATCGTCCCGCGGGTGCTCGCCGCCTCCGTCGCGGCGCGCTCGCGGTCGCGTTCTAGTCGTTCGCATTCGGCGGCGCGCCATACGGCGCGCCGCCCCGCGACGACCTTACTCGCTAATGGCCGTTGGACCGTCCGACGAGGACGCGTGCCGCGGTGGCGACTCTCTCGCGTAGCGCAGGCTTCGGCTCGTCGGCGCTGTCGAGGGCGTCGGTCTCGGTCGCACTGACGCGCAGCCTGACCTGGAGCAGCAGGCGGTACAGGATCTCCCATTCCTCGAAGTCGAAGTCCCGCTCGTTGAGCTCTGTGCCGATGGCGTCGAGATCGTCCTCGCCACGCGCCGCCTTGATCAGGCGATCCTCGACCGCCTGCGCCTCCTTTGACCAGGTCTGATAGGCCTCGGTGAATGTGAGCTCCCGCACGATCGCGGCGCGTGCGTGCGACAGCGTCTTCTTGCGTCCGACGAGCGAGAGGTCCATGGGATGCAGCGTCATCTCGAACCCGTCGCCGACCAGGTCCGCAAGCTGTACGGGAACGAGCGAGCGGACCGTGTCGCCGCCGAGGATCGCGAGCACCTTTCCCGGCAGCTCGTAGGCCCAATGCGCGCGCTTGCGCGTAACCCGGATGCCCGCGCGGTCGAGCGCCTCTGCGAGATCGTGCACGACGGCGTCATACCCGGCGGGCTTCACCGCGATCGGAACGTGCGCGGCTTCCCAGCGCCGCAGGAGCGCGCGGATCTGGCCGAGCGGCGCGACGATCATCATCCAGATGAGGACGACGAAAAGCGCGAGCGAGTTCGGATAGCCGCGGAGGATCGTCGTGGCGAGTGCGCGTCCTCTTGGGCGCTTGCCCTCGTCCGGCAGGCGCGCCGAGAGCGCGCCGTTTGCAAGCGGAAGCAGGATCGCGAGGACGAGCATCACCAGGCGCACCCAACCCTTCAGCCAATCCGGGACCGTGAAGAAGCCGAGCAGGAACGTAGCGAAGGATGGGAAGGCGATGCCCGCGAGGACGATCGGCCACAGAAGCGCCGTCAGTGCCATGCCCGAGAGATACAGCTGCCGGTCCTGCGGTACTCGTCCGAAGAGCACGATCGTCGCCCAGTTGAACGCGAGTGTCAGGACGCGCCCGAGCTGGCGTCCGATGAACGCGAAGACGAATCCGATCTCAAGCATCTACGTGCTCACAGCTTTTTCAGGCATCGCCCGATATTCAGCACGGGCCGTGCCCAAGCGAAAAGTTCGTCAGGACCGAGCACCTGCGCGAGCTCGTCGAGCCCGTAGCATCGCGCGGGTCATGAATGTCGGCGAAACACTTGACGTGCGCACGCGCGCGGTCTGGCGTGCCTGGCTTCGTCGGAACCACGCGCGCAAGAAAGAGATCTGGCTCGTACTCCACTCGGAGGCGAGCGGCAGAGAATCCTTGGCCTACAACGACGCGGTCGACGAGGCGCTGTAATAAGGCGCGCGCGCGTCGCCTCGTGCGTGAGGGCCGCATGACTGCGGCCGGCCGGACGGCGCTCGGATCGGCGTTGCGCCGCGAGCCGCTCATCGTCGCGCCTGACGTCGCGCGCGCGCTGCGCGCGGAGCCCGGCGCATTCGAGCGCTTCGAACGGCTTCCCGTGGCGTACAAGAGGATCCGCCTCGGATTCATCGAGGGCGCGCGGGGCAGGCCCGAGGTATTCGCCACGCGGCTTCAGTACTTCGTCCGCATGACGGCACAGGGAAAGCGCTACGGCATGGTCCGGAGCTAGCGCTAGCGCGAAGACACCGCGACCCGGATGCCGAAAGCGACGAGCACGACACCGGTGACCGCCTCGATCGCGAGGAAAGCGAAACCGGCAAGGTCGGTCACGCGGCTAGTCTCTCGCGAGGTGACTCATCCGCGCATCCAACCCATCCACACCGGGCATTACACGATGCCCGCGGACGCCGATCACTTCCCCGGCGAACGCGTCGTGGTCACGGCGTTCGTCATCGAGCATCCGCGAGGCGTCTTCTTGTTCGACACCGGATTCTCGCCGGAGCCGAGGAAGATGGTCGACCTCTATCGGCCCGTTTACATGCGGCCGATCGACGAAGCTCTTCGCGCCGCGGGCCACGGCATCACCGACGTGAAGCTCATCGCCAACTGCCACTTTCACGCAGACCACGCGGGCGGCAATCGCCATTTCACGCGGACCCCGATCTTCGTGCAGAAGCGCGAGCTCGCCCACGCCCGGCAGCAGAATGACTACACCCATCTTCCACATGTCGCGGATTTTCCCGGCGCCGCGCTCGAGGAGATCGAGGGCGAGGCCGAGCCGTGGCCGGGGATACGTGTCGTGCCCACGCCGGGGCATTCGCCCGGTCATCAATCCCTCGTCGTCGAGACAAAGGAAGGCAGGGTCGTCCTCGCGGGACAGGCCCTCAACTTCTCATCTGACTACGCGCGGCACCAGTATTCGCACGAGCTCGCCCTCGCCGGCGAGCCTCACGCGCCATATCCCGACTGGGTCGCGCGGTTCCACGAGCTCGATCCGATCCGTGTCCATTTCGCACACGACCGCGCCGTGTGGCAGCGAGACATCGCGGAGTCCATCCGTTGAGCCCGATCGGCACAAAAATGGCGCTTCAGGCTCACCGGAAACTCGCCAATTAAGCCCTGATTACAGGCTTTTGCACGCCTGCTTGCCAGCACGCGTAGGATGTCGCGGCTTCGCGCGCCATCGAGTAGAAGCGGAAAGCGAGGGATCGCTATGAAGCTTCAGGTCAAGACTTTCGCCGAATACCGGACGTTGCACCGGGATGATCTCCTTGACCCGAGCGAGCTCGACCAATTTGCCGTGGCGCCGGGATTGTCGACTTGTTTCGGTCATGGCACGACGTCCACGTCCACCGTGTGTTGCTGCGCAGCGGTAACACCGGCAGCGGCTCGGTAGCGAGGGCGAGTCAAGACACCCGATCAGCGCGAGCCATCGCGCTGATCGGGTGCCACAGGGGAGGTAGCGATGGCTGGCGGGATCACGGCGTCTGAGACGGCCGCGCTCATGCTCAACGCCACGAAGTCTTTGGATCATCGGGTGAGCGGAGCCGGCTTCCGGACGAATTCCCTCCGCTACCGATCCTCGATCACCGGAGAGACGGGCCCGCGGACTGCGGAGACGTTCCTGCTCAACACCCAGCTGCGCCGAGGTGACCGCGAGACGGAAGCCTCCGTCGTTTCCTACTACGAAGAGGCCGTGGTGCGCATGCTTGCGATCAGTGTTTCGCCCGCCGGCGAAGTCAGCGGACATTTACCGGCGATCCCATCCAGTTCGAGCAGCTGGCGGCGCTTCTCTATGCCGCCGCCGGTGTCACGGCGAACGCGGAGGCGCGCTTCGAAGGCTCGGACGAGCCGGTGGTGGTGCAGTTCCGTAGCGCTCCCTCGCCCGGCGGGCTTTTCGCCATCGATCTCTATCTCTCGATCCAGAAGGTCGTGGGCCTGCTGCCGGGTCTGTACAAGTACGGGCCCCGATCCGCGCGGCTCGGGATGCTCCGCGGTGCGGATGCGGTGACGGCGGTGCGGCGCGCCTTCTCTTTCCCCGATGAGCTGATCGCGATCTCGAACGCGAACGTCGTCTTCGTTCTCGTCCTGCGACCTCAAAAGCTCATGCGCAAGTACGGCGATCGCGGCGTGCGCTACGCGTTCATCGAGGCCGGCGAGATCACCCAGAACGTTCACCTGGCGGTGACTTCTCTCGGATTCGGCAGCGTGGAGTGCGCGGGGTTCTATGACGCCGACATGCTCGAGGCGTTCGGACTGGACGCTGGCACCAACTACGTGGTGCACACCATAGTCGTGGGAGTACCGCCAAGTGGATGATCGACCGCGCGTCAACATTGCGATGTCACTCGTCGCCCATGGGCCGGGTGTCGTGGAGCTGCGCTCGGGTACGTGGAACGCGCGCTCCGTCACGTTGACGGACAGCAACGAGCCGTCGCGACTGCTCACGGTCGTCGAACGCCTTGACGGTAGCCGCACCGAGGCGGAGGTCGCGGCAGAGACGGGCGCTTCCATCGACGAGGTGCGTGCGGTGATCGAGCAGTTGGACCAGAACGGCGTGCTCGATCACGGTCCGATCACGGCGCGCGACGTGCACCTCGATTTCGTGCGCACGACGCTGGCGAGACGTGACGACCGCGGCGACGTGATGACCGTCCGCCCGGTCCTGATGCTCGGCACCGGGCCCCTCGCCGACGCGATCGCCGAAGCCCTGGCGGATGTGGCGACGGTGGAGCGGCCGTCATCCGGCAGCTGGTCTCGTCTGAACTCGGTCGACTTCACGACTGCCGGCGATGAGATCGACCTGGCGAAACTGGAGCGCGAATTCGCGGAGTGGCAGGGACACTTTCTCGTCGTGGCCACTGAGGTGGTCAACCCGGTGATGTTGCGTAACGTCAACTGGATCGCTCTCCGGCTGGACACACCGTGGTCGCACGCCGCGCTGGATGGACCGTTCGCCCTGATCGGGCCGACATTCATTCCGCGTCGCTCACCCTGCTACGACTGCTTTGAGAATCGCACGAGCTTGACCATCCGCGAGCACGCGAGCTATGTCGGCTTCAAACGCGCGATCGCCGGCGGATTCGTTCGCCAGGGACATCCGCGGCTCAGCCGTCCGGTCCAAGGCATCCTCGCCAGCCTTCTGGCTTTCGAGGTCTCGAACTACCTGCTGACCGACGCGGCGTTCACCGTGGGCAAGGTGCTCGCGATCTACCTGCCGGCGTTCGAGTTCACGTTCAACGAGTTCCTGCGACTTCCCTCGTGCCGCAGCTGCGTAGGCGATCTCGAGCGCACCGAACGCCAGCTGCACTTCGACCTTCGCGCCTACATCAACGCTCGGCGGCCCGCCAATGGCAGCTGAGGCGACCCTGGTGAGCGGAGCGCGCGCTCGCGGACTCGACCCGCGGGTAGCCGCGCTCCTGGACCGCATGGTGAGCCCGCTCTGCGGCTTCGATAAGTCGATGGCGTTCTCGCTGCGCGACGGCCTCATGCCCCGGATCGAGGTGGTCATCCCGCAGTTCGCCGCGCTTCACCGCCTGCTCGGCCTCGATCGTCCTCTTTCGTACCACATCGGGGGTTATGGCTTGCGCGCCGAGGAGGCGATGATGCGCGCCCTGGGCGAAACGCTCGAGCGCTACTCGCACATGGTGATCTCGGGCTTCCGCGAGGCTCAGATGCCCTTCGTTCCGTGGCGCGAGATCGCAGCGTCGGGCGCATTCTTCGGCCCGGCGGATTTTCGGCCGTTCACCGACGCTCAGTACGAGCGTGAAGGTTTTCCCTTCACGCGGTGG
>VBEU01000135.1 GCA_005883775.1 Chloroflexota bacterium
CGATGCGAGGAAGACGGCGACATTGCCCACCTCGTCCTGCGTGATATTCCGGCGCAGCGGGGCCTTCTCGACCATCAGGTCGCGAGCCTGTGAGACTCCCCGCACCGCGCTGCCCGCAAGCGTCTTCAGGGGGCCCGCGGAGATGGCGTTGACCCGGACGTTGTGCGGCCCGAGGTCGGCGGCGAGATATCGGGTCTCCGCCTCGAGGACCGCCTTCGCCATGGCCATCGAGTTGTAGCTCGGGACGACGCGATCCACGGCGTTGTAGGTAAGGCTCATGACCGACCCCCCGCCGGCCTTGTCAAACAGAGGCAGCGCAGCCCGGCTAAGCGCGACCAGCGAATACGCGCTGATGTCGATCGCGGTCTTGAGGCCCTCGCGGCTGATCTCGTGAAACCGCCCCTTCAGGTCGTCGATCGCGGCGAACGCGATCGAGTGGACGAGGATGTCGAGCCTGCCCCACCTGCGGTCGACCTCGGCGAAGAACGTGTCGATCTCTTCCTGCTTCGAGACGTCGCACGGCCCAACCGGGATCGACTCGTGGTTCGGCAGCGTCGCGACGAGCTCGAGCACGTTGTCCTTCAGCCGTTCGTTGGGCCAGTTGAACGCGAGCTCGGCGCCTTCGCGCTGGAACGCCGTGGCAATCCCCCAGGCGATGCTGCGCTTGTTGCCGACGCCCATGACGAGCGCTTTCTTTCCGTCAAGGAGACCCATCGCCGTGAATCATCCCAGATGTCGTCGCTCGACGTCATGGCTTTTGGTGCACTACCTCTGCAGCGAACCGAGGTCCGCCGAGGTGAGACGCATAAGGAACTCCGGTTGCGCCTCACCTGGGACGCGCACTTCCTTGAGCGGACGGAAGCCGGCCTTTTCGTAGGCGCGTATCGCCGCAACGTTGTCGACCGATGGGCCGATCACGCACACGCCGATACCGTGGAATGGAAACGCGACGTCGCGCACGAACTGACGGAGCATCGCCGGTCCGTGACCCCGCCCGACGAGGTCGGCCTCACCGATGAAGAGATCGATCCCGACGGCATCCTCACCGAGCGCCAGCGCCTCGGCGTACTCGGGCGAGTCCGCGATCCGGTAGTGCTGGAGCATCCCGATGGGCCTCTGGTCCACCTCGGCGAGGTAGTGATAGGTCGGATCCTTCCCCTCGATCGCTTCGCGGTAGTCGGCGATGACCGCGTCCGGATACGGCATCTTGACGCCGTCGTCCCACCAGCGTTTGACATGAGGCTCGAGGAGCCAGCGCCGTACGAGGCTGAGATCCTCCTCCGCGAGGGGCGCGAACGTGTAGAAGCTGCGCGTACTAGTTCAAGCGACGCGGAGGCTCGTCGTCATCGACTCTGTGACCGCGCCAGTACTTGATCTCCCCACGCCGGCCGCCACCACCCGGCCGCGGACGAGCCTGATCCAGCGTGAGTAGGTACGCGACCACTCCGAACACCAACCCAACCAACGTGGCGTCGCTGACCAAATCGAGCTGGTAGGCGATCGTCTCGCCTGCGGCAACGGCAAGACAGATGAACAGGAGTCGCCACAACGCCGACGTCACAAGCGCCCGTTCCGCGGCAGGAATGAGGCTTCTTTCGCCCACGCACCGCATTCCACGAGCTCCTCCTTCGTGACCCAGCCGCTGCGCACCGCGAGGCGAAGCTCGTCCCGTAGCGTGGTCTCGAGCATCTCCGGGCCGTCGGTATTGAACGAGAAACGCACCTTGTGCTTCTTGAAGACCTCGATGTATTCGCCAAGCTCGTCCGCGTCCTTCACCACTTTCGAATCGAGATTGGAAGAGGGGCATATCTCCAGGAGCACGCCGCGCTCCGCCAGCCGCTTGCAGAGCGCCGCGTTCCGCGCCGCGTGGATCCCGTGACCGATGCGGTCGGGCTCGAGGTACTGGAGCACTTCGTCGACGCTCTCCCAGTCCTCATCCTCCCCGGCGTGGACGGTGACACCGAGGCCCGCCTTGCGTGCCTTCTTGAACAGCGACGCGTAATCGCGGTAGTGGAAGTCCGGATTCTTTCCGCCGGCGATGTCAATACCGACAACGCCACGGTGGCGGTACGCGATCGCCTTCTCGACGAGGATCGCGTTCAGGGTTTGATCGAACGTGCGATCCAGACAGAAAATGAGTCCGGCCTTCACGGGATAGTCGAGAAGGGCACGATCGAGGCCGCGGATGGACGCATTGATGATGTGATCGAGGTCCCGCTCCCCGCCGCGATTCCGTTTCATGGGGTTATAGCGGAGCTCGAGGGTCGTAATGTTCGCCTTGCGGTAGGCGCCACCGACCACCTCGTACACGGACTGCTCCACCGCCAGCGGGCTAGATTGAATGAGCTCGGTCCAGTGATAGAGCGCCAGGAAGTCCTCGAAGGACTTCTTGGATTGTTTGCGCACAGTGATGAGATCGACGAATTCCCAATAATCCTTGGTCGGCAAGCGAATGCCCTGATCGTGCGCGATCCCCCACATCGCGGCCGGATCCACGGCACCGCCGAGATGCACGTGCAGCTCGGTCAACTCATCGCCAAGAGGATGTGGCACTAGGGACGAAGGCTAGCCGAGGCTTGCTTCAGGCTGAGCGGGTCCTGTCCCGGGCTCGGGGCCGCGCGCTCGCCGCACCCTCCCGCCTTACCGCGTCAGTCGCTTCGCTCCTGCCGCGAGGCGGGTCCCGGGGGACCCGCGGCTCGCGCACAACCCTCTCGCCCGTGCCACCCGCTCAGGCGCGTATCGGCCGACGTGCCCCCTAGCTCCCCTGCTCTCGCGTTGGAGGACGGCGCACTCGTCGGCGGCGCCGCGGCCGCGAGGGTGCGCCCTCTGGATGGTCGCGCCAGACGATGTGTCCGTCGTCGTCGGCAGACGCGATCTGGACAAGGCGGTCCCAGAATTCAGCGCGCCGGATGTCTTGCTCGGCTTGCTCGCGGCTTTACCTTCCAACCGTTCTCGGTGAGCTGGTCGAGGAGATAAGCGATCTCGGTCAGCCGTTTCGGTGTCTCGGCGACGTATTGACGGAGCCATCCGGAGTACGTGCGTTTACCGCGATCGGCTCGATCGAGCTCGTCGCGCACCGTTCCGAACACGTGGATGAGGATGAATGTCGGCGACGACGCCACGTCGGGAGTTTAGCCGCGCTCCTCTACGAAGCGATAGCCGCCGTCGGAGTCCTTCGCGATCACAACGAGCGCGCCGTTCTTGAAGCCTGTCTGTCCCTTGAGCGCCTGGCAGATGAGGTGGTAGTGCTCGTGCTCCGGCGGAACGCACTCGCAGCGCTCGCTCTTGATCTCCGCGTCAAATCGGCGCGCGCCTATGCGAAGAGCCACACGCTCGCCGGGGCCTGGGAAAAGCTTCCAAGCGTCCTTGGTGATCAGGATGCGGGTCTTTCGAACGTCCTCGCCGCTAAGCCGGTGACGATAGGTCGATCGGGAAACACTCATGCCTGCACATATTTTCGCATGAAACGCGCCCGTCTGCTCGCACCGAAACGGGCTCGGGCCCTTGACGCGCGTGCTAGGGGTCGCCCGCCATCGCGAGGTCGGGATCATCCAGAAAACGAGCGAGGTGCACGACGCGCGCGCTCGAGCCGGCGGCGCGCAGACCGGCCGCTATCTGGAGGATGCAGCCCGGGTTCGCGCTCACGATCACGTCCGGCGAGGCGTCGATGATCTTGCGCACCTTGTCCTGCTGCAGCTGCCGCGCGATCTCCGGGTGGGTCAGGTTGTAAATACCGGCGCTCCCGCAGCACCGCTCGGCGTCTTCGATGTCGACGAGGGTTACGCCCTCGATCGCGCGAAGAAGTGCCCGCGGTTGAGCGCGGATCCGCTGCCCGTGTGCGAGGTGACAGGCGTCCTGGTACACGACGCGAACGGCCCGCCGGGTGCGCCCCGGATGGGCCTTCACGACCTCGCTGACGTCGCGGACCCGGGCCGCGAATGCCTTGGCGCGATCAGCCCACAAGGGATCGCTGCCGAGGACGTGCCCGTAGTCCTTCAGGTGCGCGCCGCACCCCGCCGCGTTGACGACCACCTTCGCATCGCTACCGGAAAAAGCATCGATGTTGAGGCGCGCGAGCTGGCGCGCGCGTTCGCCGTCGCCGGCGTGCGCATGCAGGGCGCCGCAGCAGGTCTGCTCCTCGGGGACGCTGACGACCAGTCCGCCGCGCTCCAGGATGCGCACGGTCGCGCGCTCGGTCTCACCGAAGGACTCGCGCATGATGCAGCCCGCGAAGACGCTCACATCGGCGCCCTCGCGGTCGACGCCGCGGAACGGCGGTCCTTCCGCGCGAGCCGCCAGCGACGAGGCCCAGCCGACGCGGCCGGGCAAGCGAGCGGCCATCCGCGCGAGACCAAGGCGCGCGCCGATGTCCGCGAGACGGGCCGCCAAAGCGAGTCGCCGCGGACGCGCGACGGTATCGAGCGCGGCCCGCGCGAATGCTCCGCTGTCCTCGCGATCCTGCAAGATCTCGCGCGCGCCCTCCATGATCCGACCGAACGGCACACCCGATGGGCACGCGGTCTCGCACGCACGGCACACCAGACACGCCTCGAGGTGATCGACGGTCGTGTCGCTCGGCGCGGCCGGACTCGCGACGACCGTTCGGATCAGCTGGATCCGTCCGCGCGGCGAGTCCGCCTCATCGCCCAGGACGCGATAGGTCGGGCAATCGTTGAGGCAGAGACCGCAGGAGATACACGTCGCGAGATCCTCGGAGCTCACAGGGGTGAAAGAGAGTGCGATGTCCCTAGCATACGGACGATGGCGATCGGCACAGCGAGCATCGCCGCGCGATTGCGCGAGGTCGTCCCGAGCGAGCGCGTCATCGACGATCCCGCGACGCTGCTCCCCTACTCGTACGACGCCTCGTTCTGGTCCCTGCGCCAGCGGCGGACGCCGGCCGCCGTCGTCGTTCCCGAGTCCACCGCCGAGGTCGTTGCGGTCGTCGGGGTCGCGAACGAGACCGAGACGCCGATCGTCCCACGGGGGGCCGGGACCGGACAGACCGGCGGCGCGATCGCGCCCGAAGGCGGCATTGTGATCTCGTTCGCGCGCATGCGGAGGATCGTCGAGATCGATCGCCGCAATCTGCAGGCGATCGTCGAGCCGGGTCTCGTGTACTTCGACTTTCAGAACGCTCTGGCCGGTCGCGGCCTCGAGCGGACCGCATGCGGTCCGCTGGGGCACGACGTCGGCGTACGTCCTCGGCACCGAGGTCGTGCTCGCGGATGGCTCGGTCATCACCACCGGCGGCGTGCATTCGAAGGCGCTCAAGTCCTCGAGCGGGATCGACCTCACGAAGCTGTTCGTCGGATCCGAGGGGACGCTCGGCATCTTCACGCGTCTCCGTCTGCGTGTTCAGCCGCGGCCGCCGGCGCGTGCGGTCATTCTCGCCGGTTACAGAGCGCTCGAGGACACCGTCGCGTCGCTCGACGATCTCTTCGAGGCGGGCATTCTTCCGTCGACCGCGGAGCTTTTGGACAAGAGCGCGGTCGACGCGCTCCAGCTCTGGCGTCCCGAGCTCGAGCTACCGGAGGGCGAGGCTGTCCTCTTCATCGAGGTCGAGGGCACGCCGGAGCAGGTCGCCGCGAACGTGCGCTACACCGACGGCATCGTCCGCAAGCGCGCGACGGTCACGCGCTTCGCCGAGGACGAGAAGGAGATCACGCGTCTCTGGGCCGGCCGCAGCGGGCTCGCCGCCGCGACAGCGCTCGCGCATCCGGGGAAGCACCGCATCTTCGCGGGCGAGGATCTCGCGGTGCCTCTTTCGGAGATCCCGCAGACCGTGCGCCGGGCGCGCGAGATGGGGGCCGAGCTCGGGATCGCAGTCGTCTTCTACGGGCACTTCGGAGACGGCAACGTGCACTCCGCGATCCTCGTCGACCCCGACGATCCGGACGAGGTCCGCCGCGCTGACGAGCTCGCCGACCGGCTGCATAAGCTCGCGATCGAGGTCGGGGGCACCGTCACCGGCGAGCACGGCACCGGCGCGGTCCGCGCTCGCTACATGCGCGCCGAGCATGGCGACGCGCTGGACGTGATGAAGCGGATCAAGGACGTGATGGACCCGAAGGGGCTGTTGAATCCGGGAAAGCTGTACGGTCCCTAGAAGTACCCGTAGTCCGTAAAGACGAGACGGAGAAACATCAGCCCGCAGACCGCTACGAATAGGATGCGATGCGACAGGATCGCCCGCGGATTCTCCTTCGCGACGAGCGCGACCTGACCCCAGAAGAAGAGCACGAGGCCGATCTCGGCCCACATGAATGCGGCGTGCTCGTAGCCGATCCCGGTCCAGCGGTAGGGCTGCATCATCGTCCAGTTGAGGAGCGCGTTCGCCGCCTGATAGAGGTGGAGAAAGGCGGTGATGAGAGCGCTCGCGAGAAATGCGCCGGCGACCTCAGCCGTGCGCGGACGGCGACGCCAGGCCAGAAGCTGCCCCACGATGAACACGTTGGCCAGAGGGATGAGGACCGCGTCGCCGATGAGCGCCGAGGTGTACGACAGGGTCGTGCGGTAGGTCAGGACGATCGGGTCATCGTGCCACCGCAGCCATGCGCTTCCCGCGGCCTGCACCAGGAAGCCGAAGAAGCAGGTCGCGAAGAACACCAGACCGAGGAGGATCCAGGGTCGTTCCTCGACACGCGCGACGGTGCGCAGCATCTACACCCCTTCCCATTCCTGCCTATTTCGGTTGCGGCGAGCCTACACCCCGCTTACCTAGTATGGCCGCCGAATGCACGACGTCGTGATACGTAACGGCACCGTCTACGACGGCGAAGGCGGTGCTCCGTACGCGGCCGACGTCGCGATTGATGGCGATTTGATCGCCGCGGTCATGCCGGCAATCGGAGATCGAGGTCGGCATGAGCTCGACGTGTCCGGTCTCGCGGTTGCGCCGGGCTTCATCAACGTCCTCTCGTGGGCGATCCCGTCACTCTTCGCCGATGGCCGCGCGCAGAGCGATGTCCGCCAAGGAGTCACGCTCGAAGTGTTCGGCGAGGGATCGTCGATGGGTCCGCTCACGGATGCGATGCGACGGGATCAGATCGAGCGCCAGGCGGATATCAAGTACGACATTCCGTGGACCACGCTGCGCGAAGGCCTCGATCACCTGGTGCGGCTCGGCATCTCGGTCAACGTCGCCTCGTTCGTCGGAGCAACGACCCTTCGGGTGCACGAGGTCGGCTACGACGACCGTCCTCCGAGCAGCGACGAGCTCGAGCGAATGCGCCGCCTCGCGCGCGAGGCCGCAGCCGAGGGCGCGCTCGGCCTTGGGTCAGCGCTCATCTACACGCCGGGAACGTTCGCGGCGACCGACGAGCTGGCCGCTCTCGCGGAGGCGGCCGGCGGCACGTACATCTCGCACTTGCGCAACGAAGGGGAGCGCCTCGTCGAAGCGATCGACGAGCTTATCGAGATCGCGCGGACTGCCGGGGTCCGCGGCGAGATCTATCACCTGAAACAAGCCGGCACACCGAACTGGTCGAAGCTCCCGGCGGTCATCGAACGCGTCGAGAGAGCGCGTGCCGGAGGAGTCGACATCACGGCCGACATGTACCCGTACACGGCGGGTGCGACCGGTCTCAACGCGTGCATGCCGCCGTGGGTGCAGGCGGGCGGTTTTCGCGCGTGGCTCGGACGCCTTCGGGAGCCGTCCCTGCGCAAGCGCGTCGAGGACGAGATGCGCGCGCCGGGAAGGGACTGGGAGAACCTCTACGTCGCCGCCGGCGGCGCCGACGGCATCCTCCTCGTTTCCTTCAAGAGCGACGCACTCAAGCCGCTCACCGGAAAGACGCTCGCCGACGTAGCAAAGATCCGTGGCAGATCCCCCGAGGAGACGGCGATGGATCTCGTCGTCGAAGACGAGAGCCGCGTCGGTGCGTGCTACTTCATCGCCTCGGAGGACAACGTTCGGCGCCAGGTCGCGATCGAGTGGATGAGCTTCGGCTCCGACGAAGCGGCGCCCGCGCCGGAAGGCGTGTTTCTCAAATCCAACCCGCACCCGCGCGCGTACGGCACATTCGCGCGATTGCTGGGGCGCTACGTCCGAGACGAAGGCATCGTTCCGCTCGAGGAGGCGATCCGCCGGCTGACGAGCTTCCCCGCAACGAATCTCGGTCTGGATCGGCGCGGCCGGCTCGCGCGAGGGTATTTCGCCGACGTCGTCGCTTTCGATCCGAACAAGGTCATCGACCACGCCACCTACGCCGACCCACATCGATATGCGAGCGGTGTCGTCGACGTCTTCGTGAACGGCGAGCAGGTCCTGCGGCGCGGCGAGCACACCGGCGCTCGCCCCGGTCGCGTCCTATCGCCCCGCGCCTAGCCGCTTCGCCATCCAGTCGGCCATCGCTGGTCGGTACTTGTAGGGAATGTTGTTGCAGACGTGATTGCCTTCGGGATAGAGCAGCAGGGTCGCGTTCGGTGCCTCGCGGACGATCCGCTCTGCCTGGTCCGGCGGGAAGAGCCGATCCTTCCCGCCATGAATCACGAGGAGGGGGCACGTCACGTCGCGTAGAACCCCCCGAAGCGTGAGCGCTTTCGATCGCTCGAAGGCCTCAGCCTCGTCTCGCGAGTGCGTGTAGAAGACGTAGCCGTCTTTGGTGAGCGGGTTGAGCGCCGCCCAGCACTCCGAAAGGTCGTACGGGCCCGCAAGCGCGACGATCGCCCGGAGGCGTTTCTCCTTCGCCGCGGCGCGCGGTCCGTAGATCCCGCCCATGCTGATGCCCATGAGGCCGACGCGCCCGAGGTCGAGACCGCGCTCACTCGCCGATACATGGTCGAGGAGTGGACCGATGACGCTCGACCAGTCGGCGCGGATCGGAAAGCGGGGCGCGTTCTCGCCCTGACCCGGACCGTCGAGAATGACCACCGGAGGACGTGATGCTCCGCGCGGCGCGCGCAGTATTCCCGGGATGATCGCGCCCTCGAAGGGGGCCTCGATCCGCCGGCCGGGAGGGTCGAGCCGCGGCAGCGCCTTCGCGTACGTCGCGACCGTTCGCTCGCGCAGGTCGTCGTGCAGCGCGCGGTCCTCGAACCACAGGAACTTGCCGAGGTGGTAGCACCACGCGGCTCTCTGATAGGCGTCTGCCGCGGTCACCAGATGGCCCGACCGCTCGGCCTCATCCGCGATCGCGCGATGCTCGTCGCCGACGCGCATCCAGTTGGGTGCCCAATCACGCCACTCCACCGTTTCGCTGAGGACCCGATCAAAATCGTTCGCGTCGATCCCGTTGGCCACGAACCGCGGCTTCCAGTGGCCGGCCGCGAGCTGAACGCGGTTTGCGGTCTCGGTCGTCACAGGTCGCCGCGCTCGAGCCGATCCGCGAGGGCCGACAGGTAGCGCGCTGCGGTCGCGCCATCGGCGACACGATGGTCTACCGAGAGCGTCAACGTCGCGATCGGCCGTACCGCTGGCGCGCCGTCCCTCGCGACGACGCGGTCCGCAACGCGGCCGACCGCAAGGATCGCGGCCTCGGGGGGATTCACGATCGCGGTGAAGCGATCGATGCCTATGGTCCCGAGGTTCGAGACGGTAAGGACGGATCCCGTCAGCTCGTGCTCGGCAAGCTTGCCCGCGCGGGCGTGCCCCTCGAGGCGCTCGCGCTCCGCGGCGAGATCCTCGAGGCTCTTCCGGTCGGCGTCGCGAACGACCGCCACGAGCAGTCCGTCCTCGAGCGCGATCGCGAGCCCGATGTTCGCCGCATCGCTCGTCACGAGCTCCCCACCGTCGAGGCGCGCACGGAGCCGCGGGTGCTCGCGGAGCGTCTTCGCCGCCGCCGCGACGATGGCGTCCGTGTACGACGCGCCGGCCGCCTTGCGCTTCTCATTGGCCACGGTCATGTCGACGTCGCGCGAGATGGAGAACTGCGGCTGCTCGCGCACGCTCTTGGTCATGCGCTCCCCGATGGCGCGCCGCATCCGCGAAAGCGGTTCTCTTTTCTCCTTTGAAGGAGCTGCGGGTGACGACTTTGAGGCCGCAGCCGCTGCATCAACATCCTCCAACGTGACCCGACCGCCGGGACCACTGGCCGGGATGCTGCCGATGTCGACGCCAAGCTCCTGTGCCCGCTTGCGCGCAGCCGGAGACGAGCGGACTCGCTCGCCATCCGTCGAAGACGGGAGGGGCTGGACTTCCGAGGGCCCCCGCGCGACGGGGGCCCGGCCGGAGGCCGGGGGGTCCTCGTCGCGTAAAGAGGGTTTCGGAAGTCCAGCCCCAAACGAGTCATCAGTGGGAACGAGCTCATCAGGCGTATCCGTGATGAGCGCGATGACGGTGGCGACAGGAGCGGTGGCGTCGGCGGGATAGAGGATGCGGCGAAGGGTCCCGGCGGTCGGGGACTCGACCTCCATGGTGGCTTTATCGGTCTCGACCTCGAAGAGGAGGTCGCCTGCCGCGACGGCGTCTCCGACGCGCTTGTGCCAGGCGACGATGCGGCCCTCGTCCATCGTGAGCCCGAGCTTGGGCAGGATGACGCGCGTGACGCTCAGGCGACCAGCTCCTTCGCGGCGCGGATGATGTCCTCGACCTGCGGCACGACGCTCAATTCCAGATGCTGCGCGTACGGAATCGGAGTCTCGAGTCCCGCGAGGCGTTTCGGCGGTGCATCGAGGTCGTCGAACGCTTCCTCGGCGACGATGGCGGCGATCTCGGCGCCGTAGCCGCCGCGCTTGATCGCCTCATGCACGACGAGAAGCCGGTGCGTCTTGCGCACCGAGCCGAGGATCGTCTCGCGATCGAGCGGCACCAACGTGCGCACGTCGACGACCTCGGCAGAGACGCCGGCATCGGCGAGCTTCGCGGCCGCCTCGAGCGAGAACAACAGCTCACGAGACCAGGTGACGATGGTGAGATCGGTCCCCGCACGCTTGACGTCGGCGGTCCCGAGCGGCACGACGTGCTCCCCCTCCGGCACCTGACCCTTCGTCCTATAGAGGAGCTTGTGCTCGAGGAAGATGACCGGGTTCTCGTCACGGATCGCGGCGGTGAGCAGCCCCTTTGCGTCGGCCGGAGTCGACGGCATCACGAGCTTGAGCCCGGCGACGTGCGCGAACCACGCCTCGAGCGACTTGGAGTGCTGCGCCGCGTTGCCTCGCCCGGAGCCGCCCTGGGTTCGGAGCACCATCGGCACACGGGCCTGGCCGCCGAACATGAAGCGGTTCTGCGCGGCCTGATTCACGATCTGGTCCATCGCCAGTCCGGCAAAGTCGACGTACATGAGCTCGACGACGGGACGAAGCCCGGTCAAGGCCGCGCCGACCGCGGCGCCAACGATCCCGATCTCGCTGATCGGCGTCTGCCGGATTCGGGTCGGTCCGAATGTATCGAGAAGACCGGCAGTGACCTGGAACGCGCCGCCGTGCTCGGCGATGTCCTCGCCGATCACGATGACCCGCGCATCCCGCTGCATCTCGAGACGGAGGGCGTCGCCGAGCGCCTCGTTGTAGAACATCTCGCGCGTAGTCGAACCTGGCTTGGAGTTGGGGACCGCGACCTCTGTCCTCATGCCGGCAAACCCGCATGCTTCTCCGCGTAACGGAGCATGTTCCGGAAGTTGCTCTTCGCGGCGCGTGGTGCCGTGACCGGCTCAAGGAACGCCAACACCAGCCGCATGAGAGGCGTCCCCGTCCCTGGGGTTTTAACGAATGTCACGGTGTAGTGCACCAGACTCCCAGTGCCCTCGGGTTCGATCCGGTATTCCTCAATCGCCACAGCCTCCGGATAGGCGCGTTCGAAGCGCGTCTCGGTCCGAACCTCATAAAGGCGCGGACGGTCGGCGGCCGTGACCACCGCCAAGACCACGTATCCGATGCCTCGGGCGGTGCCACGACCGGTGTAGCGCGCGCCCTGCAGCGCCGGGCCTGGGGCCGCCGCGAGCGGCTCCTGCACGATGTATGGCGGGCAGTGATCCCATTTCTGGCGCTCCGTCGGGTCCACGAGTAGATCGAACAGGCGCTCCGGGGTCAGCCCGCATGCAGCCGTGTCCTCCACCGTCCGCCCACGCTGATCACTCGCTTGCATACACGTCCTCGGGGAGCTTGATCGAAGACGCGGGCGGGCCCTGGTCGGCCCATGCGACGGATCGATCGATTTCCGCGGCGATCTCGTTGTCGATCGCGTCGAGCTCTTGCGGAGTGGCGAGCTTGTCCGCGCCGATCCACGTGCGCGCGTCAGCGATCGGATCGAA
>VBEU01000136.1 GCA_005883775.1 Chloroflexota bacterium
GCGGTATGCGAAGAGATTCACAACCTCCACGCCGCCGAATCCCCAGGACTTCGCGAAGCCGATGCAGCGGCGGATCGTCGGATCGTCGCGCCGCGCGTCGGCGGTCGAGGGATTGAGCATCACAAACGCTACGACCGGCCGCGCTCCGTCCCAGCGCCGCCAGAGCCGATAGCGGTAACGGCGATCGGCGCTGAAGGTGGCTCCACGCACCGCGGCGGGCGTGCCTAGCCGACGAATGCGCGCGCGGTCTGCTTGAAGAGCTCCGTACTAAGCCGAAGCGACTCCTGGTCGATGCGTTCGTTATTCGCGTGGAACATCTTGATGAACTCGCCGAACGAGATTCGCTCGCTCATCAGCCCGTAGCCGTATGACACGACGCCCTTCCGTCGGAAATACCTGGCATCGGTTGCGCCCCACACCAAGAAGGGGACCGTTTCCGCACCGGGGATGAGCTTCTTGGTGACGTTGGTGAGCGTGTCCCAGAGCGGCGAGCGGAGAGGCGACTCGGTCGCGGGGTTGTCGCCCTCGGCAACGATCTCGACCTCGCTCCACAGGTCGCCGATCGCGTCGCGCAGCATGTTCCGGACCTTATCGCCATCGTCCCCGACCAGGGTGCGGATGTCGACATCGATCTCGGCGTTGTCGGGAATCACGTTGAGCTTGGCGCCGGCGTGCGCGATGTTCGGCGAGAACGTGGTGCGCGTGGCCGCGTAGAAGATGGGTGCCGCGCCGGCCGGAGCTCGGTCGAGCACCAGGTCGAAGGTCGCGGGGTTCGAGAACGCAACGCGCAGCGCGGCGGGTAGATCGAGCCTCTCGAGGATGCGCTTCCAGCGCTCGTCGAGCTGCAGCGGCGCCTTGTACCGCGCGATGCGGGTGATGACCTCGGCGGCCTTCACCAAGGCGTTGTCCGATCGATAGGGGGTCGAGCCATGCCCGGGCGTGCCGCGGACGCGCAGGCGGGTCCACTGCGAGCCCTTCTCCGCGGTCATGATCGGCAGCTTCGGTGGTCCCGAGAGTGGCAGCCGCGCGCCGCCGAACTCAGTGACGAGGAAGTCAGACCTGACGTCGTCCCAGGCGTTCTCCGTGAGCCACTGCGCTCCATGTGTTCCGAGAGCTTCCTCATCCGCCATCGCCGAGTAGATCAGCGTGCCTTTCGGCCGGAAACCTGACTGCATCAACCGGCGAACGGCGACGGCCATCGAGGCCGTCACGTCGAGCATGTCGATCGCGCCGCGGCCCCAGACGTCGCCGTCGATCAACTCGCCGGCGAAGGGGTCGTGCTTCCATCCCGAGGCCGTCACAGGCACGACGTCGGTGTGCCCCATCAAATGGAGCGACGGCGCCTTCGGGTCGCTTCCCTCGATCCGCAGCACGAGGTTGGCCCGCCCCGGCACCGGCTCGTATCGCTTCATCTCGGCGCCTGGCAGACGCAGGTAGTCCTCGAGGAGGTCGACCGACCGGACCTCGTGACCGGAAGATGGCGTGCCGTCGTTCACACATTCGTTCCGGATGAGCCGCTGAAGGAGGTCGGTGACCTCCGCGGTCGGATCCTCGGCGAGGGTCATGGCGCCCGTCCGCCGACGATGAATCCGCTTAGCGCGGCAAAGAAGCGGCCGCCCTCGTCGGCGGCGCGCAGGCCGTCCAGCCAGTGGTCAGCGGAAACGGGGTTGATCGCGCCGTCGCGGACTGCCTCATCGACCGTTTCGCGGAGACCGAGGACGGCATCGGCCACTGCGAAGCTCGTGCTGTGGGCGATCACGCACTCGACGACGCGGTCCTCGAATCCCGCGTCGCCAAAACGACGCCAGAGCTCGCGCCCCATCTGGCCGTGCGCGACGTGGCTGGCGTGAACGCGGATCAGGCGACGCGTCATCTCCTCGTCCTCGCTATCGATGACCAGGCTGCCCCAATCCGGATCGAGCGCGACCACGCGCCGACCAGGACGACAGACCCGGCGCAGCTCGCGCAGCGCCCGGTCCGGATCGGGTAGGTGCTGGAGGGTCCTCTCGATCCGTACCGCATCGAAGGAGCGGTCCTCGAAAGGCAGCGCCTGCGCGTCACCGACCTTGAAATCCGCTCGCACACCGGCGTCGGCGGCCCTGCGCCGCCCCTCGGCGACCATGGTCTCGCTCATATCTACGCCGACAGCGTGACCGGATTCGCCCACCATCCGCGCGAGCGCGACGACCTCGTCGCCGGCACCGCAGCCGACATCAAGCACGGTGTCGCCCGGACGGACCCCCATGAGCTCGAGGCTCTTCCGCTTGAACTCCTGCACCGAGTCGAGCGCGCTGACGCCACGCAGGTAATCGATGTAGGACTGCGGTTTTGTTGACCGGTCGACCTCACCCCAACCCTCGTTGCGCACGCGGGGAGGATAGCCCGCGCGGTCATGCCTCCATTCGGATCTCCTCGAGATCGAGCTCCCGCTCGATGCCGCGCAGCACATCGTCGTCGATGGCGCCCCGGTCGCGCATCGCCCTGAGGGCGTCGCGCTGCGCGTCGATCACGTCGCTGCGGATCTGCCGGTGCTCGACGAGCTCCTGCTCAGCCTCATTGCCGGGCGCCTCGTGCAGCTGCTCCTCGTGCTCGGCGCGGTGCTGGTAGCTCGAGCGCAGCTGATCGATGAGCGGCTTGTGATCCGGCCACTTCGTTTCGAGCTCGTCGATCCGGCGGAGCGCCTCCCCGATGAGCTTCTGCCGCGCATGCGACTCCTCGTGGCGCGTGTCCTCGTCGCCGCCGAGGTGCAGTGCGCGGATCAGGAGAGGAAGCGTGAGGCCCTGGCCGACCAGCGTAATCAGGATCACCGTGAACGTGACCACCACGAGCGGATCTCGCGCCGGGAAGGCCGCCCCGCCGGGAAGGGTCGTGGGGACCGCGAGCGCGGCCGCGAGCGATACCACCCCGCGCATCCCGGCCCAGGAGAGCACGGTCGCTTCCGAGATGGTCAGCGGTTGCCGCGCACGCTTCACGATTCGCTGCCATGCCGCCATGCCGAAGATCCAGATGGCCCGCACCGCGATGAGGGCGATGCTGATGAGGACACCGAGGCCCGCGAGCTCGAAGAGCGTGGCGCGATCCATCTGGTTGGTGAGCGCCGAGATCTCGAGACCGATGAGCAGGAAGACCACGCCGTTCAACAGGAAGACGAGCATCTCCCACACCGCGCGGCCCGCGAGCCGCGCGTCCGACCCCATGATCTGCGAGCTGCGCCGTCCGAGGTACAAACCTGCGGTGACGGCCGCGAGGACGCCGGACCCGCCCAGGAGCTCGGCCGGGAGGTACGCGGCGTACGGCGTGAGGAGCGACACGGTGATCTCGACGGGCACGTCGGTCAGACGCGTCCGCACGATCGTGATGACCCAACCGACGAAGAGCCCAACGGCGACGCCGATGACACTCACGACGGCGAAGCGCCCGAGGAGCCCGAA
>VBEU01000137.1 GCA_005883775.1 Chloroflexota bacterium
GCACCGGGATCCCTCGGCTCCGGGCCGCCGCGACTGTCCCCGCGCGGTTCCTCGCCATCAGATTCGTCGCGTCGACGACGACGCGATGCCCTTCGCCAAGCAGACCGTCGACGATCGCCGTGGCCGCCGCGAAGACGGCGCGGTTCTCCTCGTCCGCGTACGACGCCGCGATGAAGAGACGGCTGCGAAGCTCGTCGCTCGCCACATGCGCGGCGCCGAGCCGACCGCAGAGGATCCGCGCGCAGTGCGATTTCCCCACCCCCGGAAGGCCCATGACCACGATGAGCGCCGGTCGCCCGTGCGGCGACGCGGGCACGGTGGCGATCTCCGCGCGGAGCTGAGGCGCAAGGACCTCCGGACGCGTCGCGTACGCCCGCGTCTGCGCCGCCGTGGCGGCGCTGGAGGGACGCCGGAGCTTCGTCACGTCCCGAAGCCGAGCGCCTTGAGAGCATCGCGCGCGGCGGTGGCCTCGTCGTACGGACGCTTCTCCTCGCCGACGATGATCGATTCCTCGTGACCCTTGCCCGCGAGGAGCACGGTGTCCTCGGGCGCGGCGCGGCGGATGGCCTCGCTCACCGCCTCGCGGCGGTCGTCGATCACGACGTAGTCGGTGCCCTTTCGCTTGCCCGCGCCGATCGCGCCCTGCTCTATCTCCTCGAGTATTTTCGCGGGCTCCTCGAGCCGTGGGTCTTCCTGTGTGATCACGAAGAAGTCCGCATGCTTTGCGGCGACCTCGGCGAGCGCAGGACGCTTCGCGCGGTCGCGCTCGCCGGCGCTGCCGAAGACCGCGATGAGCTTTCCCTTCGTAAGGGGGCGGAGCAGCCCGAGCACCTTGTCGAAGGACTCGGGCGTGTGGGCGTAATCGACGATCACGCTGAACGGTTGCCCGCTTTCGACTCGCTCCATGCGGCCGCGCACGGCGCGCGCCCGCGAGAGCGCATCGCGCGCCTGCTGCAACGTCGCGCCCGCGGCAAGACCGGCCGCGGCGGCGGCGAGCGCGTTGTGGACATTGAACCGTCCGACGAGCGGAAGCCTGAGCTCGACCGACTGCCCCGACGCCGTGATCCGCATGCGCGAGCCCGCCGCGTCGGAGGCGAGGATCGCGCCCTGCACGTCGCAGAGCGCCTCGATGCCGTAGGTCACGACCTTCGCGCCCTCGGCCCGGTCGGCAAGGTATCGCCAATGCTTATCGTCGCCGTTCAGCACGGCGGTCTTGGGTATTCCCTTGTCCGTGGAGCTCGCGAGCATCGCGAACAGCTCGCCCTTCGCCTCGAGATACTTCTGAAGCGTCCCGTGGAAGTCGAGATGCTCCGGCGAGAGGTTGGTGAAGACGGCGATGTCGATCTCGGTGCCGCGCAGCTTGCGCAGCGCGAGCGCGTGGCTCGTCGCCTCGAGCACGCCCCACGTGCCGCCGGCGACGAGCAGCTCGGCGAAGAACTCCTGCACCTCGACGGCTTCCTGGGTGCTCTGACGTGTCTCGTTCTTCCATTCGTGATCCGCGACCTTGAAGTCCACGGTGGTCGAGAAGCCGGTCTTCGCGCCGGATGCCTCGAGGACGTCCGACACGAGATGAACGGTCGTGGTCTTCCCATCGGTTCCGGTGACCGCCGCGAGCTTCAGCTTGCGAGTCGGGTGGTCGAAGAACTCGGCGGCGATGTCGGCGAGCGCCGCCCGCGCTTCGGGCACGACCACGACAGGGACGCCCACGTCGATCGCGTGCTCCGCGAGGACCGCGACCGCGCCGCGCCCGACCGCATCCTTCGCGAAGCCGTGGCCATCGCGATGAAACCCAGGGATCGCGACGAACAGCGCGCCCTCTTTCGCTTTGCGCGAGTCGTACGCGATCTGGCGAATGTCGATCGCCGCGGCGCCTTCGGGCACCGCGATCTTCGTCGCTTCGAGCAGGGCGCCGAGCTTCAACGGCGGATCCGGCCCAGGACGCGGAGAGCCGTCGTGTACGCCGGCTCGGCCACCGCGTACACGCGGTATGCGAGCTCGTTCGGGACGCTGTCGTGCGCGCCGACGAACTGCCGCGGCACTCCGCCGAATCCCTTCTTGAAGTGGTACGGGCCGTACATCGGGTCGTCCTTTCGGGTGACGTCCACGGGAATTCCGCCGAAGTCGAATCGGCGCGCGCCGCCCTTGCGTGCTTCGATGATGCACCGCCAGAGGAGCGCGTACGCGGCGTAGGCGGTGCGGCCCGCGTCGTTGGTCGCCGCGCTCTGATAGACCTCGCGCTCGCCGCAACGCCAGGTGAGGGCACCGGCGACCGGCGTTCCGTCCTTTTCGGCAAGGCGGACCTTGGCGTGTCCCCCCGTGACCAGAGCTCCCCACATGCGGCGGTAGTAGTCCCAGGTGCGGGTGATGAACCCGGCCCGCTGTCCGGTCTCCGCGTAGAGGTCATAGAGCGCGCGGAGATCGTCTTCGCCGCTCGCCTCGCGAATGGTCACGCCACGCTTTTCGGCCTGGCGCACGCTCCAGCGGGTGTCCTTCTCGAGCGCCGCGAAGAGCGCGTCCTCGTCCGGCCTGAGATCCAGCTCGAGCGTGGCGATCACCGGCTGGATGTCGGGCGCGCGACGAAAGCCCGCCGCGCGGAGCGGGCCGGCGGCGACGTCCGCGCCGATCTCGGGATCGACCTTCAGAAAAATGGCGTTCCGCTCGCGCGCGATGGAAGCGAGCTTCGCGACCGCGGCTTCGAGCTGCGACGCATCGCCGATGATCGGTCCGCGAGGGACATAGGCGATCGATCGGCCCGCAGGAAGCGATCGCCAGAGGACCAGCGCCACCGGAAGTGGCTCCCCGAATTCAAGAAACTCGGCGCGCCAGCCCTGTGCTTCGCGGATGCCGGCCCACGCCGCCGACTGCAGCACGTGACCGCCCGGCGAGCGGACCGCGGCGTCGTCCCAGCCGGCCGGGGCCTGCGTCACGCGCTCGCGGCGGCGAGCCGCCGCCGCGCGCCGAGCCTCCAGAGCGGGAAGAGAAAGCCGGTGACCGGCGTCTCGAGCGCGCCGATCCACGGCGTGACCTCGCCACCGAAGCCGAGCTTGAAGTTCTCCACGCCGGAGAGCTCGTCGCCCTCGGCCAGACCCCACATGTCGTAGCGGCGAACGCCAAGCTCTTTCATCTGCATCAGCGAGTGCCACTTGAGCAGATAGAACGGCCGCTTCTCGCTGTGCGCGCCGCTCCATCCGCCGAAAAGCTCCCACGCTCGATCGCCGATGCGAATCACGAGCAGCGCTCCGACGTCCTCTCCCTCGACGCGCGCCATCCGCAAGTGCAACGCATCGCCGAATGCCTCGACCAATGACGCGAAGTAACCCAGGTCATGGATCCCGAACTGGTCGCGCTCGGCCACCGTGCGAAGCACTCGATGGAAGCGCGCGAGGTCCGTCGTCTTCTCGGTCACGACCCCTTCGCGCTCGGCCTTGTGGATGTACTGCCTCGTCT
>VBEU01000128.1 GCA_005883775.1 Chloroflexota bacterium
GGTGACGAGATCGTCGTCCGCGGTTCGGGAGCCAGCCACCGCGCCGGCGCAGCGATCGACGCCCGCGATGCGGGCACGGTCGCGCGGTTCGGCGCCGCGCTGGCCGCGCTCGGGAGCGGTTACGTCACCATCACCGGCTCTCCGCGCTTGCGCGAGCGTCCCATCGCGCCGCTCCTCGACGCGCTGCGGCGTTTGGGGGCGACCGTCACCGGAGACCGTCTGCCGGTGACGATCATCGGGCCGATCCGCGGCGGCGACATCGAGATCGCGGGCAACGAGTCGAGCCAGTTCGCGTCAGCGCTCCTGCTCGTCGCGGCCCGGCTTGAGGGTGGCCTCCGGCTGCGCATCGCGGGTACCCTCGTGTCCGCGCCGTTCGTCGACCTGACCATCGCGTCCCTCCGGAAGCGCAGCGTCAAGGTCGAACGCGACGGCAACCTGATCACGGTCGTGGCGGGAAAGGTGCGCGCGAGAGACATGCGCATCCCGGGCGACGTCACCGCCGCGACCTACCCGGCGGCCGCGGCAGCGGTGCTCGGCGGTGCGGTGACCATCGACGGCGTCGATGCGCGTCTGCGTGAGGGCGGTCAGGGCGACGCGCGGTTTTTCGAGCTTCTCCAGGCGATGGGTTGTGGGGTCTCGCATCGCGGCGGCGGCGTGACGGTGCGCCGGATCGGTGAGCTGCACGGGATCCGTGCCAACGTGAAGGACTGCTCGGACGTGTTCCCCACCCTCGCTGTCGTCGCGACGCAGGCGTCCGAGGCGACCGAGCTCACCGGCATCGGGCATACCCGAAAGCAGGAGAGCGACCGGGTGACGGTCGTCGCGAATGGCATCAACGCGCTCGGCGGGCGCGCGCAAGCATTCGCCGACGCCATCCGCGTCGAGCCGGCGCCACTGCATGACGGGATCGTCGACGCCTGCGGCGATCACCGCGTCGCGATGGCGTTCTCGATTCTCGGACTGCAGGTGCCCGGAGTCGCGATCAAGGGCGCGGGTTCGGTCGCGAAGACGTTTCCGCAGTTTTACGAAATGATCGCCGAGCTTTCGCGATGACACACGACGGGCGAGCATCGGGCGACGCGTGTCTGCGTTGCGGTGCGGAGCTTCAGTCCCTCGGAGAGACGACCCTGCGGACCGGTGGAAGCGGAGGCGCGTGGAAGCTGCCCGCGCTGCCGGCGCCTGGAGCTCAGACTTCCCGAGCGGACCTGATCAGCGCGCCCGCCTAGAGCGGCCCCACATCCAGATCAGCAACACAACGGGACCGGCCAGGGCGGTCGTCGCGAGCGGCAGGGCAAGCCAGGGCACACCGCGCGTCGCGGTACCGATGAAGCCGAGGATGCCGATCGCGACGATCGGGACCACCCAGATGCCGATGACCAAGACGAGCACGTATTGGACAAATTTGCTCACGACGCGGCCCGCAATGCGATCGACGTCTTCGTCGCTGAGGCGATTCACGCCTACGTTCTACATCCCGGCGGCTCGCCGAGCGCTTGACTAGGCACGACGCTCAGCTGAGCTCGCTGCGCACGGAACGCGCGGCCCGCAGAAAGCTCCGCGCGTACTCTCGGTCTCCGCGCTCGAGGGCGTCGCGCAGCTGGGTGAGGCCCTCGACGATCGATCCGATCGCCGCCGCCGCGTCGGCGCTGTTGCCAAACAAAAGGTCGGTCGCGAGATCGGCCGGGGTGTCGGCAAGCCGTGTCGAGTCACGAAATCCTGGACCCGCGCTCCGGAGTAGCGGCTCCGCCTGGGCGCCCGCGACGGCGAGCGCCGCAGCGGCCGCGAGCGGGCCGGCGACCAGGCGAGCCATCGCGCGGTCATGCACGTCGGCAGAGCACACCGTGACCACCGCACCGATCTCGCCCGCGATCGCGCCCGCGACCGTCATCGCGGCGTCGTCTGATCGTGCCGTGGGCACGAGAAGAAACGCCCGTCCCCGAAAAAGGCTCGGATCCGCCGCGCTGAATCCGGCCGATGTCGTTCCCGCCATGGGGTGGCCACCGACGATGCGTGTTGCCGCCGGCGCCCGCGCGGCGTACTCCGCGACCGCCCGCTTCAGGGAGCCCGTGTCGATGAGCACCGCGCCATCCGAGTGTGGGGCCAGCCGCTCCAGCGCCGGCACGATCGCCGGGATCGGCGTAGCGACGAGAACAGCATCGGCCGGTAGGAGCTCGTCGAGGCGCGTCACGATCCGGATCCCGTCGGCCTTCGCCGCCGCGCGGGCACGTTCGTCCGTGTCGTATCCGGTGACCTCGTGCGTACCGCGTAGCGCGAGCGCGAGCGAACCGCCGATGAGCCCAAGACCGGCGACGCCGATCCTCACGGCGTGGCGACCTGTTCGGTGCGCCCGACCGCGCGCGCGACGTGCGGGACCGCACCCATGAGCGCTCGGAAGTTGTCGAAGCTGAGCGATTGGAATCCGTCGGAGAGCGCGTGGTCCGGACTGGGATGCACCTCGACAAGCAAGCCGTCGGCGCCGGCGGCGACCGCGGCGAGCGCGATCGGCGCGACGAGGTACCACTTGCCCGTCCCATGCGATGGATCGGCGAGCACCGGCAGATGCGAGAGGCGTTTCAGAAGCGGGATCGCGTTGATGTCGAAGGTGTTGCGGGTGTATCGCTCGAACGTGCGAATGCCGCGCTCGCAGAGGATGACGTTGCGGTTGCCGCGCGCAAGGACGTATTCGGCGGACAGCAGCAGCTCCTCCACCGTCGCCGACATGCCGCGCTTGAGGAGCACCGGCTTGGTCTGCTCGCCGACCGCGTCGAGAAGCGAGTAGTTCTGCATGTTCCGCGCGCCGATCTGCAGGCAGTCGGCGACCGCAGCCACCGCCTCGACGTCGCCGGGCGCGAGCACCTCGGTGACGATGGGAAGACCGCTGACAGCGCGCGCTTCGGCAAGGATTTCCAGCCCCTCCCCACCCATCCCGCGAAACGTGTACGGCGAGCTCCGGGGCTTGAACGCGCCGCCCCGAAGCGCCGCGCCGCCCGCTGCGCGCACCGCCCGCGCGGTCTCGAGTGTGACCTCGCGGGACTCGACCGCACACGGCCCCGCGATCACCGCGAGGGGATGGCCGTGGCCGACCGGCACGTCCCCGATCCGCACGACCGTGTCCTCTCCGATGACCTCGCGTGACGCCAGCTTGAACGGCCGGCTGATCGGGACCACCTCGGCGACGCCGGGCAATGATTCGACCGCCTCCGCCGCGGCGCGCGAGGTGCTTCCGAACGTGCCGATCGCCGTGCGCTCCGCGCCGGGAAGAGGAACGGGCGTGATGCCGAACTCCTTGATCCGCTCGACGACCGCGTCGATCTCCTCCTTCGTCGCATCGCGCTTCATCACGACGAGCACTAAGGCACCCCAAGGGGCGCGTCGCCGGGCAGATCGACCGCCCAGGAAGGACGAAGCACGCGCGCGCCGTGAAGGAAAACGTGGCGGATCTCCTTCTGCGTTTTCGGAGTGTTCCAGGCTATGAGCACACGGACGCAATGCTCGAGTGCCCCGGGCACCGGTATTTCGCGCCCGCAGACGAGCGGCACGTCGGTCCAGCCGAGCCCGGCGCGTGCGGCGTCCGCCGGGAAGGCGGCGTTCAGGTCGTCGGTCACGGTGAACCAGATGTAACCGACGTCTTCGGGCCGCGCCGACGGTCGTCGCGCCGCGGATGCCGCGCACCGGCATCAGCCTTTCCCAGCCGCCGCGAGCGCCGAGACAAACGCACGAAGGGCTTCGGGTCTCCGCCCCGCCGGCGCCCCCGAGACCGCGTCCAGCGCGGCGCTCCCGACCACGACGGCGTCGGCCACGCCCCGCAAGGATGCAACGTGCTCGGGCGCGCTGATGCCGAATCCGACGGCAATGGGAAGCGCGGTGCGGCGACGCACCCGGGCGACGAACTCCGCGACGTCGGCACCGAGCGCACGACGCGCGCCGGTGACTCCCGTGAGCGAAACGCAGTAGACGAACCCGCGCGCGCCCGGCAGCAGGCGCGCGAGCCGGGCGTCGGGAGTCGTCGGCGCGTACATATCGATCCGCGCGAGGCCTTCCGGATCGAGCGCCTCGTCGAACTCGGCCGATTCCTCCGAAGGCAGATCGGGAACGATGATCCCGGCCACGCCAGCCCG
>VBEU01000053.1 GCA_005883775.1 Chloroflexota bacterium
CCGAAGGTAACGCTTCACCAGGGTGATCTTGTCGTCGATACGCTCGGCGCCGCCGAACCGTATCTCCCACCCCGTACCGGCCCCGACTCGAAGCACGAGCCCGTTCGCGCCGGAGGTGAGCACGACGCGCGGCCCCGTCGCGTCCGGGCGGAGCTCCCCCGGTCCAAGGCGCGCGAGCTTTGCCGCCGCATCGACGAGCGCCGGGTCCAGCCGGTCGCCCGCCCGCCGCGAGCTCCGCTCGTCGGTCACGCGCAGCTCCGGCGCACCGTGCGGATCGATCGACGAGAAGAGGACGCCATCGGCATCGACGAGCCACTCGGCGTCGCCCGCGCTCCAGCGGAGGATCGGGACGCGCTCGCTGAGCACGACACGCGCTCGGTCGGGAATCCGGATCTCAACATGCGCGTCCCGGAGCGCCGGCAACGCACGGATGAGTCGATCCTGTGCCCGCGACGCGCTCGCCGTGAAGGCCTGCGCATCCAAGAGTCCGCTCGCGGCCACGACGGCATCGACCGTAACGTGGTGTGCGCCTTCGATCGAGACGTCGCGGATCCGCCAGAAGGGACCGATCGAGGCCGCAACGATCGCGGCGGCGCATGCCACGGCGGTGACGCCGGCGATCGCGCGATCGAGGTCGGCCGGCCGTCGTGGCGGTCGAAGCCGCCGTGGTCGTGACCGGGCTCGGGAGCTCAGCGCGCCCGCCGGCGCGCGTCCTCGAGGGCCCAGTCGATGAAGCGGGCGAGCAGATCGCCGAAGCCGATGCCCGCGGCGCGCGCCGCCTTGGGTAGGAGGCTGTTGGCGGTCATGCCCGGGATCGTGTTCACCTCGAGCGCGACCATCCGGTCGTTCGACCACATGAGATCGAGTCGCGACATACCGCGGCAGTGGAGAGCGCGGTGCGCACGCACCGCGAGGTCTTGCGCGCGCTGGGCCACATCCGGCGGTATGTCGGCAGGACAGACCTCCTCGCTCTCGCCGGCGTCGTACTTCGCGCTGTAGTCAAAGAACGGGCGCTTCGTGAGGATCTCGATGACCGGTAGGGCGGTGAGGTCGTCGTTGCCGATGACCGGGACGGTGAGCTCCCGGCCTTTCACTTGCTCCTCCACGAGCGCCCGCTGGTCGTACTTCAATGCCAATTCGATGGCCGACAGCAGCTCGGCGTCGCGGGCGACAATGGAGGCGCCCACGCTGGACCCGCTCGAAACGGGCTTGACGAACGCCGGCAGACCGACCGACCGCGCGGCATCGAGATCCTGCTTCGTCGTGCCGGTCACGACGACGCCGCGCGGCACGTCGAGGCCGGCGGCCGCGAGGATCTGCTTGGCCACCTCCTTGTCCATCGCGAGCGCCGACGCGAGGACGCCGGACCCGGTATAGGGAACACCGATCGTGTCAAGCAGTCCTTGGATCCGTCCGTCCTCGCCCCAGGTCCCGTGGAGCGCGATCAGCACCACGTCGATCGGGTCGGCGTTCGTCATCACGCGTGTCGCTGGAACGAGCGCGCGTGAGGCGCTCTCGATCTGTGTTTCGAGACCACGCGGAAGCTGGTGATCCGTCTCGAGTCGACCGCCCCCTTTGATGAGGCGTTGCGCTTGCTCGCGCTGCGCCGCCGTGATCTCCGGATTTCGCGCCATGAAGGCGAGCGGGTCGAGCAGCACGACCTCGAAACGGCTCGGGTCGAGGCTCGCCGCTATCTGCGCGCCCGTCGCGAGCGAGATGTCGCGCTCCGCCGAGGCGCCGCCGGTGAGCACGCCAACGCGGATCCTGTTCAATCTCTGGCCTCCGGCCAGAAGACGGGCTCAAGGCTGGACGTCTCGCTCCTCACGGCAGAGCCGCTCGTCGCTCGTCCTATTTTCCTCACCAATCCCCGACCAGCTCGACCTCAGGAACGAGCTTCACGTTGAATTTCTTCGCGACTTCGCCCTGGACGAGCGCCATGAGGGCACGGACGTCGTCCGCCGTCGCGCCGTTCGCGTTCACGATGAAGTTCGCGTGTTTGGGGCTGACCATCGCGCCACCGATGGCCTTGCCCTTGAGGCCCGCGGCTTCGATGAGCCGGCCGGCGTGGTCGCCGGGAGGGTTGCGGAAGATCGATCCGGTATTCGGCTGCGCGAGCGGCTGCTTTTTGATCCGCTCGTTCGCCATCTCCTTGATCCGCTTCACCGCGTTGGCGCGGTCGCCGGTCCTCCCGCGGAAGCGCGCGCGGACGCAGACGATCGGCGTGCGCTGCAGGGAGCTTGTGCGGTAGGAGTAGCCGAGCTCGTCCACCCGCGCGGTCCAGGTGTCGCCATTCATGTCGACCAGCTCCGCGTCAACGAGGACGTCTGCGGTCTCGCCACCGAATGCGCCGGCGTTGCCGTGCACGGCACCGCCGACCGTCCCCGGGACGGTCGCCATCCACTCGAGTCCCTCGACACCCGAGCGGGCGGCGACGGCGGCGACGTGCGCGAGCTCGGTGCCGGACGAGGCGGTGACGATGTCGCCGTCGACGCTCGACTCGCGCCACCCGTTCTGCAGTACGACCCCGCGGATGCCCCGGTCAGCGACGAGCAGGTTGGTCCCGCCGCCCAGGACGAACACGGAGAGCTCGTTCTCGCGCGCCACTTGTATCGCATCGAGGAGATCTTTTTCGGTCGCGACGCGAAGAAAGAAATCAGCGGGCCCACCGATCCGCAGGGAGGTGTGTGGCGCGAGGGACTCGCCGCGGGCGCCAAACGCCGTCATCGTCATACCGGCGCGCGCTCCCGAAGCAGCTCGAGGAGCCGGATACCCGCCGGGCGGATGTCGCCGGCGCCGAGTACCAGCACGAGGTCGCCCGGGCGCGCGTGGTCAGCGAGGACGCGCGCCGCGGCCTCAGGATCGGCAACGTAGGTTCCACCCGCGCTCGCGGCGAGCGCTTTCGCGCCGGCTCGGCTGTCGGCCGCCTCACGCGCCGACGCGAACGTCTCGGCAACGACGCGATCGTCGGCGGTCCGAAGCGCGGCCGCGAAGTCGTCGAAGAACGCACGCAGGCGACTCGGGGTGTGCGGCTGGAACAGCACGATCACGCGGCCCGTCGTCCGTGCTCGGACCGCGTCGATGGACGCGCGGATCTCCGTCGGGTGATGGGCGTAGTCGTCGATGACGGTGATGCCGCGCTCCGACCCCAGCTCTTCCAGGCGACGCTCGGTCCCGCTGAAGGTCGCGAAGGATTTCGCGGCGGCGGTCGCCGGAACGCCCACGGCATCGGCCGCGGCGAGGGCCCCCGCGGCGTTCCGTGCGTTGTGCGCGCCCGCGAGGCGCAGCGAGACCGGAACGGGTGTACCGAAAGGGCCGGCGAGGTCAAAGCTCACGCCGTCGGTACGTTGCACGAGCTCGACCACGCGATAGCCCGCCTGCGGCGCCGTCCCGTAGGTCACGACCTGACGGCCGGCGAGGTCGTCGCCGCGCGCGGCAAGCTCGGCGGCGCCGGGTTCGTCCGCGCAGGCCACCAGCCAGCCGCCGCGGACGATCCCCGAGGCGAACCGCGCGAAAGCCTGTTTTACATCGGCGTGCGTCGGAAAGATGTCGATGTGGTCGTGTTCGATGTTGGTCACGATCGCGACCTCGGGCTCGAGCGAGAGGAATGCGCGGTCGTACTCGTCGGCCTCGATGACGAGGATGTCGCCGCGCCCGGCGTGGGCATTCGTGCCGATGTCGCGGAGCACCGCGCCGCAAATGAGCGACGGATCGAGACCGCCGGCACGAAGCGCCGTCCATGCGAGTGCCGTGGTGGTGCTCTTTCCGTGGGTTCCGGCGACGGCGACGACGCGCTTGCCGCGCGCGAGCTCGCGCCAAGCGTCCTCACGCTTCCACACAGGTATGCGCGCGGCGCGCGCCGCCGCGACCTCGGGGTTGCTGTCACCGTACGCGCTCGATCGCACGACGACGTCCGCGCCAGTCACGTGCCCTGCCTCGAACTCGGTCGCGACGACCGCCCCCTCCGCGGCGAGGGCTTGGGCGAGTGGCCACGAGCCCTTATCGGATCCACTCACGACGTCTCCTCGCGCCACGAGCAGCCGCGCGACGGCGGACATGCCCATGCCGCCGATCCCGACGATATGAAATCTGGTCAAGCGCACCCGCCCAGTTTTCGAAGCTCGCGAGCGATCGCCGTCGCGGCATCGGGACGCCCCACGGCGCGCGCCGCCTTCGCCATGCGCCCGAGCCGAGCGGGGTCGTCGAGCAGGCCGGTGACCTGCGCGACCAGACGATCGGCGTCCAGCTGACTTTCGCGAATGACGATCGCCGCGCCACGTTCGGCGATGTCCTGCGCGTTCGCCATCTGGTGCGCTTCCGCCGCGGCCGCGAACGGAACGAGGATGAGCGGCACGCCGAACGCGAGCGGCTCCGCGATAGAGGAGCTGCTCGCCCGTCCCACGACGAGGTCCGCCGACGCGAGCGCCGCACCCATCTCCTCGTGCAGGAAGCCGTACACCTGATAGCGCTCGCGCAGGTCGGGCGGCAGGGTCTCGCGCTTGGCGACGACCTGCGCGAGGTGAGCGTTGCCGGTGTGATGGATCACGATCGCGCGGCGCAAGAGCCGTGTCACCGCGCCCGAGACGGCGTGGTTTATCGCGGCCGATCCCTGGCTGCCGCCGGTCACGAAGACCACGGGTCCCTCCGACGGTATCCCGAGCTTCGCGCGACCCGACTCTCTCGTCCAAGTGAGGAGCGAGCGACGGATTGGATTCCCATCGACGAACGTGCGACCGCGCGGGAGGACGCGAAGCGATCCCTCGAACGTCGCGCCGATCCGCTGCGACCACGCGGCGAGCATCCGGTTCACGCGTCCCGGGATGGCGTTGCCCTCCCAGATGTAGACCGGCACGCGGGCGAGGCGCGCCGCGACCACGACCGGGAACGACGCGAGTCCGCCCGTAGTGCAGCAGACGTTCGGTTTGAATCGCAGGATCTGCGCGAGGGCGTCCGCCATCGCGATCGGCATCACCGCGGCACGCGAGACGAGGGAAAAGCGCGAGTCCGGATCCCGGAGGGACGGCATCGCGGTCGCGTGGAACGGTATGCCCGACCCGGCCACGAGCTCAGCCTCGAGGCCGCGACGACCACCGATGAAGAGGAAGAGCGTTTCGGGATCCTTTTCGGTCAAGGCTTCCGCGACCGCGAGGAGCGGGCTCACGTGACCGCCCGTCCCGCCACCGACGAGAAGCACGCGGCACGCTCGTCCGCTGTGTGGTTCGGGCTCGACCAACGTTCAGGAGGATACCCACGGCGATGAGACCGACACAGAGCGAGCTGCCGCCGTACGAGATGAAGGGGAGCGTGATGCCGGTCATCGGCACGAGGCTCGCGACGACGGCCATGTTCACCCACGCCTGGAAGCAGAGCCACATGGTGATGCCGATCGCGAGCAGCGCGCCGGTCGAATCCTCGGCGCGGAGCGCGATACGGACGCCCCGGAAGGCCAGTGCGAGGAAGAGCAGGACGATCACCAGCGCCCCGGCGAGGCCGAGCTCGTCGCCGAGCACCGCGAAGATCGAATCGGTGTACGGGTGCGGCAGGTAGCCGAACTTTTCCTTCCCCGCCCCAAGCCCTTCGCCAAAGGGACCGCCGAGACCGAGCGCATAGAGCATCTGAATGGTCTGGAATCCGAATTTCTGCGGGTCGGACCATGGATCGAGGAACGTCACGAGCCTTTGAAGGCGGTACGGCTGCGCCACGGCGAGCGCGAGGACGACCACAGCGGTCAAACCGCCGAGCGCCGCGAACTCGCGCAGCCGCGCACCCGCCGCGAAGTAGATGGCGAGAGCGACGACCACGACGACGATCGCGGTGCCGAGGTCGGGCTCGGCCACGACAAGCCCCACGACGAGCGCCGTCACGAGGATGAACGGGACGGTGATGCGCCACGAGCCGATCTGCTCGCGCTTGCCTCCGAGCCACGTCGCGAGATACACGATGAGTGCGAGCTTCGCGAGCTCGGCGGGCTGCAGTCCGAAGCCGGCGCCAAAGCGCAGCCAGCGCGTCGCGCCGCCGGCGGTGACGCCGACACCCGGTATGAGAACGGCGCCGAGCAGGACCACGGCGAGGAGGAGGAGCGGCACCGCGACGAAGCGCAGCACGCGGTAGTCGACGCGTGATGCCACGAACATCGCGCCGATGCCGAGCGCGGCCCACGCCGACTGCTGCGCCAGGAAGGTGCTCGGATCGTCGTTCGCATCAAGGGCAGTGATGCCGCTCGCGCTGTACACCATCGCGAGCCCGAGGAAGAGCAGCACGAGGACGACGGCGACAAGTGGGAGGTCGTATGTCGTGGTGCGCGCGAGACCGCTCTTCACGACGTGAACGACCGCACGATCGCAGCGAACTTTTCGCCACGCTCGTCCGCGGAAGAGAACATGTCGAAGGACGCGCATGCCGGCGAGAGCAGGACGACATCGCCGGGCCGGGCCATCGCCCGCGCGGCGGCCACGGCGTCGTCGAGTGTCGCCGCGCGGCGTACCTCGAGCGTGCCCTTTGGATCGGCTGCCGCGACCGCCGACGCGATCTCGTCGGCCGCGCGTCCGATGAGCACGGCGCCGCGCGCTCGGTCGACGAGGGCGCGCCCGAGAACGCTGAAATCCGCGCCTTTGGAGACGCCGCCCAGGATGACGACAGCGGGCCGGTCGTAGGCCGCGAGAGCCGTCAGCGTGGCCGCCGGTGTCGTGGCGGCGGAGTCGTTCACCCAAAGAACGCCGTCTTTTTCCGCGAGTGGCTGCAGCCTCCGCGGAACGCCCTCGAAAGCGCGAAGGACATCGCCGATCGACTCGGCCGGGATATCGAACGCGTCGCCGACCACCGCTGCCGCAAGCGCGTTCGCGACGTTGTGCCGTCCGGGCACGCGAAGCTCGGACGCCTTGCACAGGACAGCACGCCGGTCGGCGTGCACGAACACGAGATCGCCGTTTCGATCGAGGTACGCGCCCCGTTTCGGCTGCAGCGACAGCGAGAAGCCACGCACCTCGGATGCCGAGCCGGTGTGCATGGCCACGGTGGCGGGGTCGTCGAGATTGAGGACCGCGATGTCGCGCGGGCCCTGCCAGGCCACGATGTTCTTCTTGGCCGCGATGTACGCGTCGCGCGTGCCATGGTGATCGAGGTGGTCCTCAAGGACATTGGTGACGACCGCGACGTGCGGGCTGTGCGCGAGCGTCTCCAACTGGAAGCTTGAGAGCTCGAGCACCACGATGTCGTCGGGCGTCAATGACTCGACGAGGTGCAGCGGGGCGCCGGTCCCGATGTTCCCTCCGGTGATCACCCGTCGGCGGCCGGACGACAGCACGAGCTCGATCAGCGTCGTGGTCGTCGTCTTGCCTTTCGTGCCAGTGACCCCGACGATCGGCGCCCGGCACAGCCGGAAGAAGAGCGCCATCTCCGTGAGCACGGGGATCCTGCGTTGGAGGGCGCGCAGGATCGTCGGTGATCGTGGCCGAATACCGGGGATGACGAAGACGAAATCCGGATCGGCGAGGGCGAGGTCGTCGCTCGAGGGCCCGAGCACGAGCTCCACATCGACGCCCTGCAGGCGCGCGAGGCCTTCACCGAGCTTCTCCGCGGACTCCCGATCGCTGACCGTAACGGTCGCTCCCCTCGCGACGAGGAACCGCGCAAGACCCGCCGTCGTGCGGCCTTTGCCGAGCCCCACGATCGTCACGCGCCGGCCGCGGAACTCGTCGGCCGTGACCTCCGGGTCGAAGGTGACCGTCATCCCCGCCTTCCGATGAAGCCGAGCTGCGTGCCATAGCGCCCGTCCGGATCGCGGCCGCGATACGACCAGAGATCGTGGCCGCCGCTCTGCGTGCAGATCCGCGACACCTCGATGGACTCGACGCCGAGGTCGCGAAGCTGTGCCACGTTCGCGGTCCAGAGATCGAACACCGTGGCCCCGTCGGGCCGCTGACGCAAGTGAGCGCCCTGGCCGCTCGCGCCGACGAGCTCAGCGCGCTCCGCGTCGACCGTGTAGCAGCACGGGCCGATCGATGGGCCGATCGACGCGACGATCCCGGACGCGCGCGACCCCGCGCCGACGAGCGCGCGGACGAGCGCCTGCGCGACCCGGAGGCGCGTGCCCTGCCAGCCGGCGTGCGCCGCGCCGATCCGACCCGAGGATGGGTCGACCAGGAGGATCGGTACGCAGTCGGCGGCCGCGATGCCCAGCAACACGCCGGTCCGATCGGTCCACATCGCGTCTCCCTCGGGCCACGGCTCGACGGCGCGGTCGAGATGAACCACGGTGTTGCCGTGGACTTGACGGACGCGCGCGACCGTCTCGAAGCCGAGACCTCGAGCGAGCGCGAGGCGATTCCGATCCTGCTCGTCGAGCGAGAACACCGAACCCCCCATGCTCCCCTGCGTGCGCGTCGTGAACCCGGCGGTGACGTGATAGCGCTCGAGCAGCGGCGACCGCAGCAGACCGTCGCGCTCGACCCACGTCGACGTGATCACGCTCATCGCGTCGGCGTGGTGAGGGCGAGGATCGCGGCAACGATCCCGGCAAGCGCCCCGATCAGCCAGAAACGGATCGTCACCTTCACCTCCGGCCACTCGAACTGGTTATGCAGCGGGGCCATGCGGAAGATCCGCTTGCCGCGCAATTTGAAGCTCCCGACCTGGAGGATCACGGAAAGCGTCTCGGCGACGAAGATGACGCCGGCCACCGGCAGAAGGAGCACGAACCCTGTCGTCAGAGCGCACGCGGCAAGGGTCGCGCCGATCGCGAGCGCGCCGGTGTCGCCCATGATGACCTCGGCCGGATGCACGTTGAACCAGAGGAACGCAAGGAGCGCTCCGACCATCGCGGCGCAAAAGACCACCAGCCAGTCATACCCCCTGGCCGCGCTGATGAACGCGAACGCGAGGAAGGCAAAGACGCTCGTGCCGCCCGCGAGGCCGTCCATGCCATCGGTGAGGTTCACGCCGTTGGACGTCCCGACGATCGCGATGACCGCGATGATGCCGAACACGACGGCGCCGACGAGCCATTCGCCGACGAGCGGCACGAAGATGCCGTTGACCGCGAAGTGCTTTTGGATGTAGATCGCGGCGGCGACCGCCACGATCGTCTGCCAGACGAGCTTGTGGCGGCCGCGGATCCCGAAGCCGTATTTGACGTTGACGAAGTCGTCGATCGCGCCGAGTGCGCCCACGCCGACGAGCGCGCCGACGGGGACGATCGTCTGCGGGATGTAGCTGTCGCGCTCGGTCTCCGGGAGGAGGAACCACACGAACGCCCAGAGAAGGGCGACGACGATGATGAAGAGCGCCCCGCCCATCGTCGGTATGCCCTGCTTCGCGAAGTCGCGGCTCGGACCCTCGCGCCGGATGTTCTGGCCGATGCCGAACCGTCGGAGGAGGCGGATGTACGGGCCACCGAATATGAGCCCGAGAAGGAACGCGGAGAGCATGACGCCGAGCGAGAGGGGGGCGGTCGGCATCAGGCCTTCGCCGCCGGCTGAACGAGCGCGTCGGCGAGCTCGTCGAGCGCGAGCGAGTGCGATCCCTTCACGAGGACGGTATCGCCTCGCCGGAGAATGCGCCGCAGGAGCATCAGCGCTTCGGCGCGATCGGCTACCTCATGCGTGTCGCGAAGTCCCGCCTTCCGCGCGGAGCTGACGATCGTCCGCGCGAGGTCGCCAACGCCGATGAGCACGTCGGTCTGTCGCGCCGCCTCCCGGCCGACGGCCTCATGCGCATCGGCGGAGAGAGACCCGAGCTCGAGCATGTCGCCGACGACCGCGACGCGACGCGTCGGCACCGATCCGAGCACCGCCAATGCGGCCATGACCGCCGCCGGGCTCGCGTTGTAGGAGTCGTCGATGACCACGAGCTCGGCGGCGTGACGGATGTTCATGCGGTGTGCCGGCGCGTCCATGGTCGAGAGCGCGACCGCCGCCTCGGCGAGTGGGACCCCCAGGGTCCCGGCTGCCCCGAGGGCTGCGAGCGCCGAACCGACGAGATGCCGTCCCGGCAGCGGAAGGCGAACCTCCACGCTTTGCGTTCCGTCGTGAGCGATGAAGCGCAATCCCTCGAGGCCGTGCGCGCTCACGTCGGTCGCACGGAGGTCCGCGTCCTCGGCTTCGCCGAAGAGCACGACGCGAGCCTTCGTGCGTGGCGCAAGCGCGCGAACTCTCGGATCGTCCGCATTCAGCAGCGCGACGCCGTCAATCGGTAAGGCCTCGATCAACTCGGACTTTCCGGCGGCGATCGCCTCGACGCTGGGCGTACGTGAGTAGTGGACCGGGACATCAGGGATGCGCGTGATGATCCCGACCTGCGGGCGCACGAGCCGGCAGAGGTCCGCGATCTCGCCCGGCACGTAGAAGCCCATCTCGATGACCGCGACCTCGTGGCTCGGCTCGATGCCGAGGAAGGTGAGCGGGACGCCGATCTCGTTGTTGAATGAGGACACGGTGCGCAGGACCCGGTAGCGCGCACCGAGCGCCGCGGCAGTGGCTTCCTTCGTCGTCGTCTTGCCGACGTTGCCAGTGATGCCGACGGCCGGGATGGGATGCGCGTCGCGCAAGGCTTCGGCGAGACGCCGCAGGGCGTTCTGGGTGTCCGCCACCTCCACGACGAGCGCGTCGTCAGGCAGGTTCGGGACAGGCCGCTCCACGACCGCCGCCCGGGAGCCGTGCGCGAACGCGTCCGCCACGAACTCGTGGCCGTCCCGCTGGTCGCGGAGGGCGAAGAAGACGCTGCCCGCTTCGGCGATGCGCGAGTCGAACGCACCCCCGACAAACCGCTCGTCCCCGTTCGGAACACCGTGGATGACCCGTCCACCCGTCGCGCCAACCAGCTGCTCCAGGGTGAACACGTTTGGTCGAATGGTACCGAGCGTCAGGGCCGATCCGGCTGAACGCGCGCGTACCGGAGCGCGTCGGTCGCGATCGCCTTGAACGTGTTCATGGCGGGCACGGTCCCAAGCAGCTTCGACTGCGGCTTCTCGAGGACCACGACCACGACCATCCGCGGATCGATGGCCGGCACGAAGCCCGCGAACGACGAGATGTACGCGTCATCGATGTACCGCCCGTCGTCGCTCGGGATCTGCGCCGTCCCGGTCTTACCGGCCACGCTGTAGCCCCTGAGCGACGCCGCGTTGGCGATCCCGCTGTCGACGGTCGTCGTGAGCATCGTGACCATCGTCGCGGCCGTCTCTTCGGAGATCACTCGGCGGACCGCCAGCGGCGCGGTGCGGTGCTCCCCGTCCGCACCGCGCCGGTTCGCCACGACGTATGGCCGATAGAGCGTGCCGCCGTTCGCGATGGCCGCGTACGCCGACGCGAGCTGCAGCGGCGTGATCGAGAGGCCCTGGCCGAAGCTGATCGTGCCGAGATCGACCGGGTACCACTCTGCGAGCGGACGGACGATACCGCCGGTCTCCGCCGCGAGGTCGACACCGGTGGGGCGGCCGAATCCGAACGCATGCAGGTATGCGTTCAGATCGGCGGCGCCGAGCTTGCTCGCCACGAATACCGCGCCGGCATTCTGCGACCGCGCGAGGATCTGCGTGACGGTCGTCGGGCCATAGACCTTGCACTGGGCATTGCAGAGGGTGCGCCCGCCGATGACGGCATAGCCCACGTCCTGATAGCTCGTGGTCGGAGTGACGACGCCCTTGTCGATCGCGGACGCGATGGTGATCGCCTTCAGGGTCGATCCGGGCTCGTAAGTCCACGAGATCCCGCGGTTGCGGAGGGCCTCGGCGCTGGCGCTGCCCACACGCGCCGGGTCATATGTCGGCGACGACGCCATCGCGAGCACCGCGCCATCTTTCGGATCGAGGATGACGATCGCGCCGCCCGTCGCTTTCTCGCGTTCGACGACCGCCGCGAGCTCGCGTTCCGCAGCGTTCTGCACCGCCAGATCGACGGTCAGCCAGAGGTCGTCACCGTTCTTCGCCGGCACCGCCGTGCGAAGCCCGAGGGCGAGCTCACGGTTCGCCGGATCGCGGGCCACGGCGAGCCGACCCGGTGTGCCGGCGAGCGCATCGTCGTAGCCGCCTTCGACGCCGTACTGTCCAAGGCCGTCGTCATTGACGAAGCCGAGGACCTGGGCGCCCACGGCACCATTCGGGTAGAGGCGCTTCGGCTCCATCTCGAAGCCGAGTCCGCCCAGACCGAGCGCGGCGATCCGGGTCGCGGTCTCCTCCGGGAGACGCCGCCGCACGAAGAGCCACTCCGCGCCACTCTCGAACGCGGCGCGAAGGACCTCGATCTTCTCGCCGAGTATCGGCGCGAGCGCCGCCGCGACCATGGATCGGGTGTCGTTGCCCTCTGGGTCCTTCATCTGCGCCGGGATCGCGTACAGCGAGCGGAGCTCTACCGTCGTCGCCAGGATCGCGCCGCTCCGGTCGCGGATGATCCCGCGCTGCGCGGCGACCGCGAGATCGCTGCGGACCTGGTCTGTCGCGCGGCCCAGAAGCTCCCCGCGTCCGGCCGTCTGCCAGTAGGCGAGCCGCGCCGAGAGAATGAGCGACGCCACGGTGAAGAACGCGAAGAGGACGCGAAGACGCGTGTGCGAGATCGTGGCCGTCATCCTTCACCTCCACACACCTCGTTGCTGGGTTGCCCGCTCCCCGCCGACAACCCCGTTCGCTAGCGCGCCGCCGCGACGGCCTCCGGGGCGACCACGCGAATCGTCGCGGCGCGGACAAGGCCGAGCCGCTGCGCGTCCGCCTCGACCCGCGCAGGCGAGTCCAGGCGGGTGCTCTCGATGACCAGAAGGGCGTTCTGACGGCGGAGCTCGTCGCGCTGCGCCGCGAGGCGTTGCGCCTCGTAGCCCGCGGCGGAGACCGCGGTCGCCTGAGCGAGATAGAGAAGGGCCAGGAGAAAGCACACCACGATCACCCCGCTCGCTACGAGGAACGAGCGGATCTCCCAGCTCGCGCCCCGAATACGCGCGGCCTGGCGCGAGGCCGCCGACCGGCGATGTCCGACGGCCTGCCGATGGGGACGGTGCTGCACGCGCCGCGCTTGCGGCGCGCGCGCTGCCTGTGCGAACGTCAAGGAAGGCGCTCTGCGGCGCGAAGAGCTGCGCTGCGGGCGCGCGGGTTGCGGTCTACCTCCGCCGAGGCCGCACGTAGCGGCCGCCGGGTAAGAGCACGCAAGCCCGCGCGGTGCCCGCAGACGCAGGTGGGGAGGTGGGGAGGACAGATGCAGTCGCGCGATTCGCGCGCGAAGAACTGTTTGACGATCCGATCCTCGAGCGAATGGAATGAGATGACGGCAATCCGGCCGCCGGGACGGACGATGCGTATGGCCGCGGTGAGCGCGCGCTCG
>VBEU01000129.1:0-3735 GCA_005883775.1 Chloroflexota bacterium
GGCGCTTATCCGACCCCGCATTGGGAAAAGAAATTCGTGATCCTGGTCGACGACGGCGACGGAGATAATCCGCCCGACCGCGAGGGGCGAGTGAAGTTCCGCTGAGCGAGGCCGGAGACAGCTGCGTGTTCTGTCGGATCGTCGCTCACACCGCTCCGGCGACGATCCACTACGAAGATGCCGATATCGTCGCCTTTGACGCGGAGCCGGCCGCGACGGCGCTCCACGTGCTCGTCGTACCGCGCAGGCACATTCGCTCGGTCGCCGAGCTCGCCGACACGGAGCTCGCCGGACGGCTTGTGCTTGTCGCTTCGAGGATCGCGGCCGAGGCCAGGGCCAAGAGCTTTCGCCTTGCCACCAACTCCGGCGCTCCGCTTCAGGATGTTTTCCACCTCCACTGGCACGTCATGGCGGACGGCGCCATGGGGCATCCGGCGGGGATAGCGTTCTCGAGGCCGCCGCAGGAATCGTGAATACTGGTCGGTAATGGCGAAGCGCACGGTGCGCAGGCCGACGAAGGCCGGATCAAGTGCCACCAAGGCGCGGGCCAAGCGTGTGCCGAAGACCCATCCGCTCGTCGATCAGCTCCGCTTCACCCGTAGCGAGTGGCTGCGCGGGTTGAAAGGACTCAGTGAGGAGGGGGCCGCGCGACACTTCGGCCCGATGAATTCGATCGGCTGGATCGTCGGCCATCTGACCTGGCAGGAGCAGCGTTACCTTTTGGACCGACCGCAAGGGATCATGCTCCGAGAGGACATCCAGAAAGAGTTTTTCTCCGGCGCGCCCATGACCACACCCTCATTCGCCGAGATGCTGAAGGCGTGGCGCGCAATTACGAGGGCCGCGGATCCATTCCTCGACCAGCTAACGACCGAAAAGCTGCTAGTGGATCTGCCGTTCAACGGCAAGCGCTCGGGACAGAGTCAGGGCTCCGCGATACGGCGCATGACGTACCACTACTGGTTTCACATCGGTGAGATTCAGGCGATCCGCCAGCAGATCGACAACGCCGGACTGCCGCAGTACGTCGGCAACATAGAGGGCAAGGCGCCGTACCGTCCGGAGTGATCCTTAGGGCGGCGTCAGCTCGACCGCGAATGCGACGCTGGTGTCGCCGTGATCCGTCACCCGCGACCATCCGAGTGATATGAGCAGGTAGTACCTGCCGTCGCGCATCAGCTGCGACGTGTACGACCGGTCGCTACCGCGGAGCTCGAACGATTCCGCCGGTCGACCGGTCTGCGTCTCGCCTTCCCAGATGTCGCCGTGGATCCGATCGACCTCCGCGCCAGCTGAGAAATCGAGCCGGACCGGAGACGCCGCGCGGACCGGGGTCAACGGCGCCACAGGCGCCAGGCTGTCGCCGCAGACGCCGCTGCACCCGCCGGTTTGACAGTAGCTCCCTTCGCGCGACCCGGGCACGTTCGTGCCCGCGATCGAGAGGCCGGCCGTCGGCCGCGGCAGGCTGCAGGATGCAAGGAGCAGGAGAAGGACGACCGCGCAAAGGCGTCGGCGGCCGCGCATCAGCGCGCGCTCCGGAGCGACACCGGAGGAACGTAGTCTCCGACAAGCTCGCGATGCCACCACGCGCCGCTCTCGCGGTGCTCCTTCGGTGTCGTGAACCGGTAGAGATATAGGAGCGCCCGGACGAATCGCGGCGGGCGACCGCTGAACGGATTTGTACGGAGCAGTCGGAGCGTCGGGCGGTCGCCATCGAGGAGCTTCGCGAGGAGCGGCACGAACCACTCGTGGTACATCGGCGACGACATCGCCGCGAACCACATGAGCCAATCCAAGCGCAGGTGGTACGGCGCCACCTGCGGCGGCCGGCGCTTGAGGTCGCCCGGCTTTCCCTTGAACTCGTACTCGCGCCACACGGTGTCCGAGGTGAGCACCGGCTCCGCGGTCCCTTCGATCACGATCTCGAACCGTTCTTTGGTGACCGAGCCGAACGCGCCGTAAGTGCCGACGATGTGGAAGGGATCGAAGCTCGCGTTCATGATCTGCCGCCTCGAGAGCAGGTTTCGAGCCGGGCGGTAACTGAGGAGCAGGATGAGCCCGGTGAATGCGAGAACGATCGCGAGATACCAACCCGGACTGCTCTGCGGCGCGTACGGGGTCAGCGGGAAGACGCGTCCGAGCGCCGCGTTATCGAAGGCCGAGATCGCGAGCGCGATGGTGACAAAGTTCAGCCAGGCGAAATTTCCCGAGACGACGAGCCACGACTGCGTCGCCACGATCACGATCCCCGCGAGCGTCGCGATCGGCTGAGGAAGGAAGAGGAACCACGGGACGACGAGCTGGGCGAAGTGATTGCCGAGCACTTCCATCCGATGGAGGCGCTTCGGCAGGCGGTGGAAGTACCAGCTCAGCGGATTGGGCATCGGCTGAGTCTCGTGGTGGTAGTAGAGGCAGGTCAGATCGCGCCAGCACTGGTCCCCGCGCATCTTGATGAGCCCGGCGCCGAACTCGACGCGGAACAGAAGCCAGCGCATGAGCACGATGAGGCTGAACTGCGGCGTCGTCGTGGCCGGACCCAGGAAGATCGTGAGGAAGCCGGCTTCCAGCAGGAGCGACTCCCAGCCGAACGAGTAAAAGGTCTGGCCGACGTTCACGATCGAGAGATAGAGCACCCACAGCATCGCGAAGATCAGCATCGATGCGAACGGGATCGGGAAGTCGTCGCCGTCGAACAAGCCGATGATGGCGACCACCGACAGGACGACGCCGGTCCAGGCGACGACGACGAGCTTGCGATCCGAATAGCCGAATAGATGAAAGAGGGTCGGCGACGTGCGGAAGGGGACGGCACGGATGAAGTCCGGCGCCGGGAGCAAGCCGTGCTCGCCGAGGAGCGGCCGAAACTGGTTGACCGTCACAAGGAAGGCGACCAGGTAGATGACGCCGAGCGCGCGTTCGAAGACGAAACGGGTCAACCAGTAATCGGGTGCCGCGAGCCAGTCCATGGCGGCGGCTACGCTACGCGCGCCGTGGACCCGGCAGGGAGCACGACGCGCGCGCTGGCCGAGGCCGATGACCTCGAGCTCGTGACGACGGGTCGTGTCACCGGGCGACCGCACTCGGTCCGTCTGCGTTTCGCGTACGAGGATGGCGTCGTGTGGCTACGCACCGGCGAGCGCCCGTCGGCCCCTGACGCGCGCGGGGTGCGGCGTCGAACGAAGGCCGAACGGGAGACCGACTGGTTTCGCAATCTCGAGCACGATCCCCACGCCCGGGTCCGCATCGCGGATGCCGAGCTTCCCGCCGTCTACGAGCCTTCGGCCGACCCGGCCGCGGATCTGCGGCGGTCGGTGGAGCTCCTGCGGCTGAAATACGGGGCAGAGTGGGTCGCCGACTGGTACCTCGAAATCGGACGGATCCCGGTAAAGCTCCGTCTGGTGCCTGAGCACTCTTTTGAAGAGGGTCGACAATGGTGAGGATGACCCGCCTTCATCTCGTGCTCAGGGGAGCTGCCGCACTCTCACTCGCTCTGGGCGGGTTCGGCCTCGGCACCACCGCACTCGGAGCGGACGGTCCCGCACCGGTCCTCGTCGGTCACATCGACGGCGAGATCAATCCGATCACCGCGCGCTACGTCGACCGCGTGGTCTCGGACGGGGAATCCGATAACGCCGCGGCGGTCGTCTTCGTGATCGACACGCCGGGCGGGCTCATCGACTCGACGTACCAGATCACGGCGCGTTTTCTGGCCACACGCGTTCCGATCGTGACCTT
>VBEU01000129.1:3787-6015 GCA_005883775.1 Chloroflexota bacterium
CCTTCGCCTCAAGGCCGAGAACGACGCGGTTGCGCATATCGTCAACATCGCGAAGACGCGAGGGCGCAACGAGCAATGGGCCGAGGACGCCGTCCGCAAGAGCGTCAGCGCGCGCGTGGACGAAGCGGTGGCCATGAAGATCGTCGATCTCCAGGCGAACGACGTCTCCGACCTTCTCACCAAGATCGACGGCCGCACAGTGACGACGTCCGCGGGCTCCGTGACGCTCGCCACCAAGAACGCGCCGGTCGTCGACGACGGCCAGAACCCCTTCGAGACGCTCCTGCACTTCGTCGTCGACCCGCAGATCGCGGTCCTGCTCTTCACTCTCGGCACCTACGGCCTGATCTTCGAGCTCTCGAATCCGGGCCTCATCTTCCCGGGGATCATCGGCGTGATCGCGATCATCCTCGCGCTCTTCTCGTTCGGCACTCTCGACGCGAACGGTGCGGGAGTCGCGCTGATGGTGTTCGCGCTTCTGCTGTTCGTCGCCGAGATCAAGGTTCAAGCGCACGGGCTGTTGACCGCCGGCGGCGTTGCGGCGCTCCTCATCGGGCTCATCATCGTGTTTCCCCCGTTCCGCCCGACCTTCCCCGGCGTGCGCCAGAGCGTTGAACCGCTCGTCGTGATCTTTGTCGTCGGCCTGACGGCGATCTTCTTCGGAGTGGCTCTGCGCACCGCTCTGCGGCCGCTACCCGTTGTGAGCGGCGCGTCGTTACTGGTCGGTGCGATCGGCGTGGCGAAGACCGACATCGCGCCCCGTGGCATCGCCCATGTGGCCGGCGAGGATTGGACCGTGGTGAGCGAAGGGGGAGACGTCCCGAAGGGCGGCGCGGTGCGAGTAAAGCGTGTGGACAGCGTGCGGCTTATCGTCGAACCGGCGCGGGGCGCCGAAGGAAAGGGAGCGGCCTAATGAATGTGACCCTCGTCACGGTCGGGATCCTCATCGTCATTTTGATCCTCGCGTTCCGCGCGATCATCCACATCGTCCCGGAGTACCAGCGGCTGATCGTCTTCCGGCTGGGGAGCTTCGAAAAGACCGCCGGCCCAGGCATCGTTCTGCTGCTGCCGCCCCCGGTCCAGAGCGTCGCGCAGACCGTGGACCTGCGGGAATTCGTGGTGGAGATCCCGCAGCAGACCTGCATCACGAAGGACAATGCGCCGATCTCCATCGACTTCCTGATCTATCAGAAAGTGGTCGAGCCGAAGGACTCGTTCCTGAACATCCAGAACTTCCGTCAGGCCATCCAGGGCATCGCGACGACGACGTTGCGTGCCGTCGTCGGCAACATCCCGCTCGACGATGTGCTGGCCAAGCGCGAGCAGATCAACGAGGAGCTTCGGGTAAAGCTCGACGACATCACCCACCGTTGGGGCGTCAAGGTCACCAACGTCGAGATCAAGGAGCTGACTCCGCCGCGCGATGTCCAGGAGGCCATGAACCGGCAGCTGACTGCGGAGCGGACCCGCCGCGCCTCGGTCACGGAGGCCGAAGGCAAGAAGGCGTCGGCGATCCTCGTCGCGGACGGCGCGAAGCAGGCGGCGATCCTCGAGGCCGAGGGTGCGCGGCAGGCCGCGATCCTCCGTGCGGAGGGATTTGCCCTCGCGCTCTCGACAATCAACGCCCAGGCCATGAACGCCGACGCTCGCACGATGACCCTTCAGTACTTCAACACCCTCAACCAGCTCGGATCGTCGCCGGCCACGAAGTTCATCATCCCGACCGAGTTCACAAGCCTCGCCGGGCCGCTCGCCGGCATCATGGCCGCGCGAGGCGACGGCGAAAAGAAGTAGCCGGTTAGTCGGATCGACTAGCGCGGAAGATGCGGCGCCACGCTCGGCCAGAGCGCGTGACGGCCGCCTCTTCCGCGCGGGCCGGGACGGCCATGGGCCGCGCCCGTGGTCGCGCAGGGAAGGGTGAATACACGCGGGGTGGCATCCGCCACGACGCGGATGCCACCTCGACGTGCTGTGGTGATGGGGAGGGGGACTCCCCTTGACGGAAGGACAAGAAAAGTGCGGATGCGGCTGCCACGGTGCACCCCTAGAAACCAGTTTCGAACAGGCGTTCGCATAATAGAACGTACGTTCGCCATGTCAAGAGCGCGGATACTCGAACCCTGAGCACCGTCCTCGGGGCAGATCTTTTGCCCCAACGGCCCCGGTCGGTCCGCGAACGAGCGGAGCGGGATGGCCACATCCTCGAGCCGGCGTGGACGGGCACCAGG
>VBEU01000130.1 GCA_005883775.1 Chloroflexota bacterium
CTCGTCCAGCTCATCGGCGTGAACCGCTCCGGGACCGAGTACATGTGCCAGGGCGGGTACGGGATCTTCGACGGGCCGAACGACGTCGCCTCGATCCTGGCCATGAAGAGCTGGCGCACGAACGCGGTCCGGATCCCGCTCAACGAGGACTGCTGGCTCGGGATCAACGGCTCGCCCGCTGGCGATTCGGGCGCCGTCTACCAGAACGCCATCAAGGCCTACGTGAATCTGCTCAACCAGAACGGGATGTACGGGGTCCTCGTGCTCTTCCGAGCAGCGCCCGGATCGCAGCAGTCCGTCTCGAGCGACAACGGACTACCGGACCGCGACCACGCGCCCGCCTTCTGGTCGTCAGTGGCGAACTCCTTCAAGACGACCGCCGGCGTCGTCTTCGAGCCGTACAACGAGCCCTATGGGATCAGCTGGGCGTGCTGGCGAGACGGTGGCTCGTGCTCGGGCGTCTCCTACACCGCCGCGGGTATGCAGGAGATGGTCACCGCGATCCGGAACACCGGAGCCGCGCAGGTCATCGCGCTCGGCGGCAACACCTGGAGCAACGACCTCACGCAGTGGCTCGCGTACAAGCCGAACGATCCGCTGAACAACCTCGCCGCCGCGTGGCACATCTACAACTTCAACCACTGCAACAACACCACCTGCTACAACAACGAGACCGGCCCCACCGCCGCGCAGGTTCCGATATTCGCCACCGAGATGGGCGCGGACAACTGCGATGGCAGCTACATGAACACGCTCATGAGCTGGCTCGATGCTAGGCAGCAGAGCTACCTCGCCTGGGTGTGGGACACCTGGGGCAGCGGGTGTTCCTCGATCGCGCTCATCAACGACTACAGCGGCTCGCCCACCTCATACGGGCAGATCATCAAGGACCACCTCGCGGCCCGCTAGGGTCAGGGCTTCGTCGCGAGAAACGAGTAGAGCCGGCCCGGCTGCGGCCGTTTGATCCACATGGCGACCGCCGGTTCAAGGACGCGCAGGCCCGACGCCAGCGGACCGAGCTTCTTGCGCAGCTTGCGGTTCGCGAGGTACTCGAGCTCTTCGGTGCTTTGGACCGACGGGAAGGCATTGACGACGCTGTCCCACGGGCCAAGGACCCGCTCGACGCGAAGGCCGGCATTTCGAATCGCGGCACGATAGGTCTCGAGTGGGTACGCATGCTCGCCGCCGGCCAGCCGGTGGACCGGATGGGTCGAGAGAAATCGGTGGAGCTCCCCGGCGTTCTCGGCGACGTGCTCACGGCACGCGACGAACTTCCCACCGCTCCGGAGCGTCCGCGCGCACTCGGCAATGAAGCGATCGAGATCGCGAACGTGATGCAGTGTTGCGCGGCAGTACACGACGTCGGCGCTCGCGTCGCGAAGTGGCAGCTCCTCACCGGTGGCGGCGATGACGTGGATCGGTAGACCGTCCAGCAGCGCGCGCATGGCGGTGCGGCCGACGAGCGGACTGTCGTCGGGCTCGACGGCGTAGACCGCGGACGCTCCCGAGCGGGCGAAGGCATACGACGCCATCCCGTTGCCCGCTCCGATATCCACGACACGAGCGCCCTGGAGATCGCCCAGCAGAGACGCGACCGCGCCGAACTCGGCCGATGACCTGAAGCGGTCCGCGGCCTCCTTCACATCTGGACCCAGATAGTTGTCTCGGACGACGTCCGCGTAGCGGGGATCCTCGCGGAGGAAACGAATCGCGTCGTCGTGGCTCATGTCCATGGGAGTGGCGGCGAGACTCATCGCGGGACCTTACGCGGCTTCGCCGGTCGGCACCGCGTGAGGGATCGCCGCCGCGACCGGGGACCAGCGTATGAAGTAGATGGTGTACGGGATGAACGTGAGCGCGACATAGGCAGCGATGACCCCCCACACGATGCCCTCGATCCCGAGAGCCGACGCGAGATACGTCTTGAGGACGAGGCTCGCGACACCCATCGAGAGCGCCGCGACGACCTGGAGCATGATCACGTTCGCCGCGTTGAGGAGCACCACGACCGCGGCGCCCCACGAGTAGAGCACCGCCCAGATGGCGAGCGCGAGGGAGAACGAGAGGGACGGCACGAGATCCGGACCGACCCAGATGGAGAAGATCGGCCCGCGCAGGAGCGTGAGGACCGCCCCGCCCAGCGCGGCGATGAGCACGCTGCCGACGACCGACCGCATGAAGATCGTCCGAACCCACTTGCGATCGCCACGGGCAAGCGCCTCGCTGTACGCCGGCCAGAGCGGCGTGGTCGCGAGAGCGATGATCACCGGTGGAAGGAAGAACAACCGCTGCGCGACCGAGTAGCGGGCAGCGGCCTCCGGCCCCAGCACCTGGTCGGCGACCACACTGTCGGAGGCGAAGGCGAGGCCCGCGGCGATCTGCAGGACGAAGAACAGCATCCCGCGGCGCAGAACGATCCGGGCGGCCTTCGCTCTGAATGCCGCGAGGGACGGCCGAAGCCACGGGCGTCGTGCGAAGAATGCGACGTAGTTGGCGGCCGCGCCGAACGCGATCCCTCCGCTGAGCGCGAGCGCCACTCCCGTCATCCCGGCCGAAAAGCGGATCGCGACGATGAGGCCGACGAGCCCGGCGACGGTACCCACGGCCTGCCAGAGGCTCACCGCGAAGCCTTCCTGATATGCGAGCTGGGCACGTTGCGCCAGACCGAGCGGGATGCCGAGGGCGAAGAGCGCAAAGGTCACGGCGAGGGTCGCTCCGACCTCCCGAGCGCTCGACGCACTCCCGACATGGAGAAGTCCGGCCCAATCGATGAACGGGTACGCAAGAGCGAACAGCACAAGAAGGATCGCGGCCACGGCGGCCATCACGACGAACGCGCTGGAGATGTACTGCGCGATCGCGGGCCGATCGTCGCGGCCATCGGCCTCGGAGACGAGATTCAGCAGCGCGCTCCCGATCCCAAGGTCGGCGAACGAGAGCATCAGCACGAAGGAAGACAGCGTCACCCAGACCCCGTACCGCTCGGTACCGAGCGATCCGAGCGCGAGCGGCACGGCCACGAGGTTCGCGATAACGGCGACCACTCTCGCGACGAGCGCGGCGAATGCGCTCAGCGCGATGCGGCGATGACGCTCGCGCGCGCGTTCGTGCGGGGTACGAAGCGTACCGAGCGCGACCGGCCTCACTACCTCGAAGACGCGGGCGATCTGGCTCACGTTCGCTCCGTCCGCCCTATCGCAACGCCGCGAGGTGGGTCTGGTATATCTGCCCGTAGGCGGTCGGCGTCCCCGAGTAGTCGCTGATGAGCGCCATACCCGAGCAGTCGCCGCCCCAGGCCGTCCAGGTCCACGCGAGGTACCCCTGCTGGCGCGCATCGAGCCAGCTCATGACCGTGTTGAGATACGCCTGGTCGCAGTTGTTGGCTCCGACCTCGGTCGCGAGGACCGGCACCTGCGCGGCGGCGGGGCCGATGTAGGTGTCGTAACACGTGACGTTGCTGCAGGCGTTGAAGTTGTAGACGTGCCACGCGGCGACGAGGTTGTTCAGAGGATCCGTTGGCTTGTAGGCGATCCATTGCGTCAGCGCGTTGCTCCAGGCGAGACCGCCGAGGCCGATGATGTTCGTAGCACCGGTGGCGCGGATCGCGTTCACGAGCGCCTGCATGCCGGCGACCTGGAATGACACGCCCGGGCACGTGCCCCCGTCCCGCCAGCACACCCATCCCGCAGCGCTG
>VBEU01000054.1 GCA_005883775.1 Chloroflexota bacterium
CCTTGCGGCGCTCGAGCGCCTCGCTGTAACCGCGGTCGTACGCACCTATCGCGAGGAAACCGACGATGATCATCCCGAGCGCGATACCCGCCATGAGTCCGATCGCGAAGAGCACCATCGTGTTTCCTCTTTCTTACGCCCGAAGGCGACTCGTCTGGCGGGCGCTTGAGCAAACCTCATGCCACGGCGCTCGCTTCCTTGGCGACGCGACAGCGACTGGTGCCTGTGCGCTAAGCCGACACTCGCAGAACCCCACCCTTCTGTCGCTTGTTCCGCCAGACGTCGCGGCGGCGTCGAAAGCATCGGGCGAGAGAGACCGGCCGGGCGACGCCTACGGCTCGTTTGATCTCCTCCGAGCTGAATCGGAGCCCCAACCCGTCCGGGCGATGCCCGGGACGTCGGTCGGGCAGGATAGGCCCGGCAGACAAGGGAGGAGCCCGTGCGTCTATCGCTTTTGCCCAAGAAGAGCGAGTTCTTCGTCCTTTTCGAGCAGCACGCCCAAAATGCGGTCGAGGCGGCTGAGGCGCTCGCGAAGCTCCTCGGCGACTTCACCGACGTCGAGAACAAGGTTCGGGATATTCACGCCATCGAGCACCACGGCGACAAGCTCAACCACGAGATCGTCCGGCACCTGAACGAGACCTTTGTCACGCCGCTCGACCGCGAGGACATCGTCGGCCTCGCGAGCAGGATCGACGACATCACCGACGTTTGCTACGACGTGTCCGAGCTCGTGCTGCTCTTCAAGGTGACGAGCATCCGTCCGCCCGCGGTCCGTCAATCAAAGGTTCTCGTGACCGCGGCGAGCGAGGTTCTCTCAATGCTCAAGAATCTCGAGGGCCTGAAAAACCTCGAGCCGCACTGGATCAAGATCCACACGCTCGAGAACGAGGGCGACCAGGTCTGGCGCGAGGCCGTCGCGGAGCTATTCGCGGGATCCGGCGACGCGATCGAGATCATCAAATGGAAGGACATCTACTCGCTGGTGGAGACCGCGATCGATCGCTGCGAGGATGTCGCCAATATTGTCGAGACCATCATGGTGAAACACAGCTAGTTGGACAACGCGACGTTCCTTCTCGCCCTTGTAGTCCTTCTTGGCATCGGGTTCGAGTTCGTAAACGGATTCCACGACGCGGCCAACGCTATCGCCACGGTCGTCGCCACTCGCGTGCTCACACCGCTCCAAGCGATCCTGATGGCCGGCGCGCTGAATCTCGTCGGGGCGCTCTCGGGCGAGGCGGTCGCGAAAACCGTTGGCAGCGGCATCGTCGACAAGGCCGTCGTGACCCAGGACATCGTCGTGGCGGCTCTCGTCGGCGCCATCATTTGGGACCTCATCACCTTCGTCGCCGCCTTACCAACCTCTTCTAGCCACGCGCTGATTTTCAGCGTGATCGGCGCGGCGGTGTCGGTCCATGGGCTCGGCGTCATCATCGCGCCCGGCCTTCAGGTGACCGTGTTCGGGATCGGCTATTCGCCGGTTGTCGCTTTTCTTTTCGGATACGGGCTAATGCTCGCCCTCTATTGGGGTCTCCGGAACGTCAGCTATCGCTTCGTGAACCGATTCTTCGGCAGGGCGCAGATCGTCTCGAGTGCGTACATGGCATTCAGTCACGGTGGTAACGACGGCCAGAAGACCATGGGCGTGATCGCGCTCGCCATCTACGCGTTTCACGGAAGTACCGGCCCCTTCGTGATCGATACGTGGGTCAAGGTCGTCTGTGCTCTCGCGATCGGCCTCGGAACCGCCACCGGTGGGTGGCGGATCATCCGCACCATGGGCATGCGCATCACCGCACTCAAACCCGTGAATGGCTTCGCGGCGGAGACCGCCGCCGCCACGGTCATCGAGATCGCGACCCGGTTCGGCATTCCTATCTCGACAACGCACGCGATCTCCGGCGCCATCCTGGGCGTCGGGTCGACACGGCGCCTTTCCGCCGTGCGCTGGGGCATCGCCAGCCGCATCGTGACCGCCTGGGTCCTTACGATCCCGGGCTGTTTCGTCCTTGGCTACGGGACCGCCACCCTCTTACACGCGGTCGGAGTGCATCCTTAGCGTCGCTTTGACCGTCGCGCAGCGCGGGCCGGACCGGACCCGTTACGCACCTCCTTCATTGCCGCTCCCGCTCCTTGGACGGCAGCGGCTGCTCGACCGCCTCGAGGGAGCGGGGCGGCATCGGCTCACGCTCGTCCACGCGGCCGCCGGCTACGGCAAGACCACAGTGCTCGCGCAGTACGCCGACCTGCTTCGCGCGTCAGGCCGGCGCACGGCCTGGCTGACCCTGCAGCGAGGCGACGAGGATCCACTCGTCCTGTTCGCCGATCTCGTCGGAGCCCTGCGGCGCGACACCGCGGCATTCGGCGAGCAGCTCACGTCGTTCCTCGACCAAGGCAGCCGTCTGGAGCGGCGCCTCGGGCAGCTCGCGCAGGCGCTCGCCGACGAGCTCGCGCCCCTCGGGGAGCTCGTCTTCTTTCTGGACGATCATCCGGGTGTCCGCGCCGCCGCGCCGCTCGCCGCGTTCGGAAACGAGCTCCTCGATCTGCTCCCCGGGAACGCGCACCTCGTTCTGGCCACCCGCCGCACGCCGCAGCTCGGTGGCCTACCGCGCTGGCGGCTCGGAGGGTCGGTGCTCGACATCTCCGCGGCGGAGCTCGCGTTCACGCGGGCCGAGGCCGTCGAGCTCCTCCGCGGGGAGTTCGCTCTGGATCTGCCCGAGCAGGCGATCGACGCGATGTACTCGCGCACCGGCGGCTGGCCCGCGGGGCTGCGGCTCGCGGCGGCGTTCGTGAGCGAGCGCGGCTGGCAGCAGCTCGGCGAGTTCCAGGGCGGCGGGGCGGAGCTCTACGCGTACTTCAACAATGAGGTCCTGAGGCGCGCATCGCGGCGCGATCAGAACACGATCCTGCGATGGTCGCTGCTCGACCGCATCGAGGACGACGTGGCGGTCTCGGCCGGCGGTGCGTCGCGCCAGCTCCTCGCCTCGCTCGAGCAGGCAGGCCTTGTGGTCCGCGAGGGTGGCGAGGGAGGCCACCGCTTCCAGCCGCTCTTCGCGGAGTTCCTCCGCTCGCGCGCGCGCGAGCTGCTCCCCGCGGCCGAGATCGTCGAGCTCCACCGTGGGCACGCCGAGCGCGCGGCAGCACGCGGCGACGTCGATCGCGCGATCCATCACTTCCAGCAGGCCGGTGATCATCGGCGTGCCGCGCAGCTCGTCCGCGACAACGGCGAGCGCGCGCTGCAAGGGAGCGAGGTCGCCACGCTTCAGCGCTGGCTCGATGGGTTCCCGCCCGGCGCGGAGCGGCGTCTGCCCTGGGTCATCCTCCTGCGTGGACTTCTTCATCGCGTGCGCGGCGACTACGAGCGGGCGCTCGCGAACTACCGCGACGCGGCGACAGAGCTTCGGCGCGCTCGCGACACCGAGGGCCTCGCGCGCGCACTCACGTGGTCGGCGCAGGCGCTTCGCTATCTCCGTCTTCCGCGCGAAGCATTGCTGCAGGCGCACGAGGCGCTCGGTCTCGTCGGAGAAGGGGCGTCGTCCCAGAGCGCATGGTTGTGGCACGTCATCGGCGGATCGCACGCCGATCTCGGCGAGATCGAGGAGGCCGCGCGCGCGCATCTCAAGGCCGAGGCAATCTTCGGGCTCCTCGCCGATCGCTCCGGCGAGCTCGCCGAAGCTCTCGCCCTCGCCCAGCTGCATCACCTCCTCGGCGAGCTCGATGCGGCGCAGCGGACCTATCTGCGCGCGCTCGCGCTCCAGCAAAAGAACGCCGACGTGATCGCACTCTGCTGGGCCGAAGGCGGACTGGTCGACGTGCGCACGCGCCGCGGTGACACCGCCGAAGCGCTGGACACGCTCCGCCAGACGCTCGAGATCGCGAGCGCGAACGATCTGCGTCTCGCCCAGGCGGCGATGTGCTCGACTCTCATGACGGTCCACGCCCTCGTGGGTGAACGCGGAGCGGTGGAGGAGGTCTACCGCGCGGGAGTCGAGCTCTGTCGCGAGCAGGGCGACGACCACGTCATCGCGGAGCTTCACGCCACGGCGGCCGAGCTGCGCGCGCTCCGCGGCGACGCCGATTCGGCCCAGGACGCGTTACGGGCGGCCGAGGCCCTCGCCGGGTCGTCTCCTGGTCCCGTTCCCGCGATCCGCGCGGCCATCGCTCGCGGCACGGTCGCCGAGGCGCAAGGCGATCGCGAAGTCGCGCTTCGCGCGTACCGCGAAGCGCGCGCTTCGGCGCACACTATCCGCGCGCGCTACTTCGAGGCGAAGGCCACGCTTCTCGCGGTGCCCTTGGACGACGACCCCGCGACGACGAGAGGCGCCCTGCGTGCCGTCGCGGCGGAGCGCTACCGTGACTTCCTGCTGCTGCGTCCCGCGCTGGCGGACGCGCTGCGGCAACGACTCGGCGACCTCGAGCTCAATCCCGACGACATGCGGATCCTCGCGACGCTCTTGCAGCCCGCGGCGCCGACGCCCGCGCACGCGATCTCGTCGTCGGTGGCGGAAAGCATCCAAGCCTTCGTGCTCGGCCCATTCGAGCTCCGAGCAGGCGGGACTCGCATCAGCGACCGCGGCTGGCGCACCAGCAAAGCCAAGGAGCTCTTCGCGTTGCTGCTGCTCGATCGGCAGCGCGCCGTCTCCCGGGACGAGCTCGTCGGCCAGCTCTGGCCCGAGACAGATGCGGCATCGGCGCTGTCGAACTTTCACTTCACGCTGCACGCCTTGCGGAAGGCCCTAGCGTCGGCGGGCGCATCGGAAGCGACGAGCGTCGTGCGGACCGACACCGGCTACCGGCTCGCGCTGCCGATCTCCATCCACGTCGACCTCGAGGTCTTTCGCCGATCGCTGCGCCGCGGTCGCGAGGCGCAGGATGCCGGGCGATCCCGTGAGGCAATCCAATACCTGCGAGCTGCCGTGGCGGTGCATCGCGGAGAATTTCTCGCGGACCTGAGCGCGCCGTGGATCGAGCGGCAGCGCGAAGAGACCGACCGTCAGCTCGTCGCCGCGGCGAAGGAGCTCGCGACGTTGGAGCTCGAGTGGAAGGAACCCAAGGCCGCCGTGCGGCCCCTCGAAAAGCTTCTCGAGCTCGAGCCATACGACGAAGAGGGACATCGTCTACTGATGCGCGCGCATCACGAATCCGGCGACCACGCTCTCGCCGTCCGCCATTACCAGGCGCTCGAGGCGATGCTCCACCGGGACCTCGGAGCCGAGCCCGAGCCGGCGACCCGAGAGCTCTATCAACGCATCCGGCGGGCCGGCTAATCCACCTGCACTAGGTCTTCCCGCGCGCGGCGGGCACGTCTTCATGCAGGTGAAGGAGATGAGGCGACCGGACGTGTCGCCTCAGTGTCGACCGCCGTCTGCACGTCACCCAAACCATTGCGCGGTTGCTTGCTTTGACGAACATCACCCGCACAGGGGATGACCTCTTCTGGGTGGGCAGGTAGTACTCGGGCTGGGAGTAACGGGGGAAATGAAGGGGCAGATGGGTGATACCGCAAGGCGCCTTTCGGCGGCCTTCCTTGCGCTTGCACTTCTTATCGGGGCGCTTCCGGGCACGAACTGGACGGCCGCCCCGACCGATCCCGACCTCGCCGCCGGCGACTACGCACTCGTCCAGGTCGCGCATGGCACCGCCGGCGCGGTAGCGGCGGAGGCGACGGCGGACGGAGCGACCGATGTCGCCGCGCTCGACAAGCTCGATCTCGTCACCGCCCGGCTTTCCCCTGAAGCACTCCGCTCCCTCCGGAACGACCCGCGTGTCTCTTACCTCGCGGCGGATGCCGTCGTGAAGGCGAGCGGCCAGGAGGATCACTTCGAGCGCGGTAAGGCGAGGCCGAGTCCCGGCGTCCAGGTCGTTGACGCGAATCAGGCTTGGAGCGGCGCGACCGGGCGCGGCGTCAGCGTTGCCCTCATGGACACCGGCATCGCCCAGCATCCCGATCTCGAGGATTCGGTCGTCGCGCGGGTGGACTTCGTGAACGACGGAGCAACGCTTCTCGATCCCTCAGGTCACGGGACCTTCGTCGCCGGGCTGATCGCCGCACACGGCCGCACATTCAGGGGCGTCGCGCCGGACGCAAAACTTGTTTCGCTCCGCGTGCTCGATCAGAACGGCAGAGGGACGATGCATGCCGTCCTCGCTGCTTTCGATTGGCTCTTGCGGAACCGCACGGCGATGCACATCAAGGTGTTGAACCTTTCCTTCGGCGCGCCGCAGCGCTCGAGTTACCACCGCGAGCTCCTCGCCGGCGTCGTCGAGTCGGCATGGTTCGCGGGCGTCACGGTCGTCGCCGCGGCAGGCAACGACGGACCCGCGCTGGGCACCGTCGCGATGCCGGGCGCGGATCCGTTCGTCATCACCGTGGGCTCGTTCGCCGATCAAGGGACGCTGGCGACGAACGACGACCGCGAGTCGATCTTCTCGAGCCGCGGTCCGACCCGTGACGGCTTCGCGAAGCCGGATGTCCTCGCGCCGGGCGAGCACATCGTCTCGCTGCGGGTTCCAGGCACGGCTTTGGATCGCGAGGCCGCGGATGTCGCCTCGGCCGGGCCGTACGCGCGCCTGACCGGCACATCCGCATCGACGGCGATGGCCGCCGGTGCCGCCGCGGATGTCCTCGAGGCGCACGGGGCCTACAGCCCGACGCAGGTGAAAGGTGCGCTCATCGCGGGCGGGCGAAGGATCGTGGGCACACGAACCCCGGGGCTGGATGTCGACGACGCGCTGTCCGCTCGGCCGGCCCGAGTCAACGTGGGTCTGCTGCCGTCGCGCGTGCTACTGCGACTTCTTGCGGCGAACGGGAACGTCTTCGGTCCTGGCATCGCGTGGGACGGGATCTCCTGGGAGGGCATCTCCTGGGAATCGGTGAGTTGGGAGGGCGTGGCATGGGAGAGCGTGTCATGGGAGGGCGTGACGTGGGACAGCGTCACGTGGGAGCTCCGTTGATGAAAGGAAGGATCGATCTCTACGTCGGCGCCGTGGCTTTCGCGGGCTTCATCGCGCTCCTGGCGGCATCGCGCACCCAACGGATCGACGTGCTTGATCCGATCATGATCGTGGTCCTCGTCGGTCTCGCCTGCCTGGCCCAGCGTGTCCCCGTCTTCCTTTTCCGCTCGAGCGCGATCTCCGTTTCGTTCGCGGCGGTCATCGCCGCCTACGTCCTGTACGGGACTGGCGCCGCGGTGTGGGTCAGCCTCGCACAGGCCCTCGTGAACTCGATCACGCCGCGCCGCAAGCCGCTGCGCAAGGCTGCGTTCAACTTCGGCTCGTTCGCACTCTCCGCATTCGCCGCCGGCGAGCTCTACCGCCTCACGGGCGGAATGACGCCCCCGGGTGCGATCGCACCGACGCTCGTATCCGTCGCCGTCTCGGCGGCCGCCTACTTTCTCGTGAGCACGTCGCTCACCTCCGTCGCGATCGCGATGTCCGAGGCGCAGAACGTCGTTGCCGTGTGGCGCACGAACTACAGCTGGATGCCGGTCAACTTCGGCGCCACCGCGGTGCAGGGTGCGGCACTCGCGCTCGCGTACCAGGCGCTCGGGCTCTTCGGTGTATTCGTCTTCACCGTGCCGCTCGGAGTCGCTTGGTACTCGTTCCGTCTGTACATGGCCAAGTCGACCGAGGTGCGCCAGCGGAATGAGGAGCTGAGCACCGTCAACGAGCTGCTGCGTCAGACGAACGACCGTCTCGAGCAATCTCACGTCTCCGTGATCGGCGCTCTCATCGGCGCGCTCGAGGCGAAGGAGTCACACCTTTCCGGTCACGCCGCGACGACCATGCACTACTCCGTCGAGGTCGGCCGCAAGCTGGGCCTCGGCGCCGACGAGATCGCCGCGATCAAGCTGGGCGCGCTCTTTCACGACGTTGGCAAGATCGGCGTTCCCGAGTCGCTCCTGTCGAAGCCGGCCGAGCTCACCGACGAGGAGTGGGTCGAGATGCGGGCCCACCCGACCATCGGCGCGAGCCTGCTCGGCAACGTGCCGATGCTCGAACGGATCCGTCCGCTCGTTCTCGCGCACCACGAGAACTTCGACGGGACCGGCTACCCGTACGGCCTCAAGGGAAGCGAGATCCCGCTCGCCGCGCAGATCATCTCGGTCGCCGACGCCTACGACGCCATGACGAGCGAGCGCCCCTATCGCATCGCGCTCCGATCAAAGCACGCACTCCGCGAGCTTCGCGCCAACGCCGGGACCCAGTTCAACCCTGTCGTCGTCGAGGCATTCATCCAGGTGTGCATCGAGGAGCGCCGACGCAGAGCACGCGGCAAGGAAACCGTTCAACCGCACCAGCACGAGCACATGTACCAGCAAGCGCTCGAGGCCGTGAAGGTCGCGAGCTAAACCGGAGGGATAGAGATGCGAAAGCTGAAGACGATCCTCGTCGCGTTCGTGATGGTCGCGTCCCTGTACGCGGCAGCCGGAACGGCATGGGCGCGGAGCGACGAGCTCCAACGCGGCACATCGTGGACGGACGCGGGCGATGTAACGGGGTCGGACGCGGACCTCGGCATCAGCTGGGAGCTGTTCAGCTTCGCGTTCTAGCTTCCGGCGAACTCGGGCAGCCCGAAGAGCTCCTCCAGCGAGTGGATCACGCGGTCGGGTACCGCTTCGCCCGAAGCCGTGTCGAGCGCGTTCCTCTCGGTCAATCCTGTCGTGATCAGCACCCCGGCGGCGCCCACGCGGTGCGCCGCCACCATGTCGTAGTCGGTCGAGTCGCCCACGACGACGACGCGCTCGCGTGCCTCCCGCCTCCCCGCCCTCCGGATCGCTTCCTGAAAGAGGAATGGTTCGGGCTTGCCGACGCAGACCGCCTTCGCACCGGTCGCGACCTCGATTGCGGCGACGATGGTCCCTGCGCCCGGCAGGAGCCGTCCCTCCACGGGGTACGCCCGGTCGCGGTTCGTGCAGACGAACTCGGCCCCGGCGAGGATGGCGCGCTGTGCTTCGGCGATCTTGGGGTAGGTCAGATGTAGGTCGAGGCCGACGACGACCGCATCCGGCGCGGGCGGAAGGTCGAGAGAGACGAGGTAGCGGCGCATGGCGCCTGGGTCGACGCCATCGGCGGCCGCCTCGGGGGGAGGATGGAGGCCCGGAAGGGAATCGGCGTCGCGTACCGCGATCCCGACGGCGCGGATCTCTTCACGCAGCCCATCTGCCCCGATGACAAGAACGTCGTTCGGCTTCGGACGGCGACGCTCCAGGTAGTGCGCCGTGGCGTAGCCGCTCGTGACGATGTGATCGAGGTCACCGCCCAGGCCAAGCTGCTGCAGACGGCCGAGGTAATCGAGCCTCGTCGCGGTGGAGTTGTTCGTCGCAAAGAACACATCCCAGCTCGCACGTCGCAGGCGGTCCAATGCCTCGCGCGCGTACGGGAGCACCTGCGCGCCGCGATAGAGCACCCCGTCCATGTCGAAGATCACGATTGGCATCGCGCGACAGCCTAGCGGCGGGCTACGGCACTCCGCGGTAGTAGACCAGGTACATCACGCCGTGCAGCGGGATCACTCTTCCCCGGTATGAGAACGAGCCAGGACTGACGATGACCGTCTCCACGCGACCGCTCGGGAACCGGAAGACGAGGGTCGCGGGCGGCTCGCCGGCAGGCTCCGGGGATTGCGGGTCTCCCGGTTCGGCGTTCAGCGCGCGCACGAGCGACGCTTTCCAGCGGCTGATGTCCTCGAGGTCGAAATAACCAGGCTGCTCGAAGCTCACTTTCTCGGCCAGGAAGAGCGAGCGCGGATCCTCGACGCCGAGCGCCGGCGCCGGAAGCCACCGCCGCGCGAGATCGTCGAGCGTTCCGTCATGGACGAACGCAGCGATCCGCCTCTGCCCCTCCCCGAGCGAGCCGTAGTCGTCCCCGTGCAGGCGGATGACCACATCGCCGAGGACGATCTCGTACATGGGAAAAGGAAACTCGAGCATGAAGGGAAGCTCGCCTTCGGAGACGCTGAAGCCTTTGGAGAGCGAGGCGCGAAGCTCGGCGATCTCGGCGGCGGTGAGCGCTCGCTGGACGCCCGGCAGATCCGCAATGCGTACGGTCGCCCCGCGGGAGGCGAGCTCGGACAGACGCGCCGGTGCTGCCAGTGAGTACGCGGCGAGCTGCTCGTAGACGGTCGCCGGACCGAGGTAGATCTTGCCATCCGTGAAAAGCAGACCGCCGCTGACCACCACCTCTATCCTCGATCCATCGTTCCAGCGCGCGACCAATAACGGCTCCTGGGGCGCCACCGCGAGATCGGTGCGTTCCTTCACGAGCGAGGCGAGCCACCAGACCGCCGTCCGTGATCGCGCGTCGAGATCGATGCTGCCGGCGCCGGCGAGCGTTGCGGTCAAGCGATCGGGCACGGGCCGCCCGAACGCAACGGGCGCGGTCGCTGGGACGGTGGACGATGACGGACCTGGTGCGGCGGACGGCGCAAGCACCGCGTACACGTAGACGGAGCCGACCCCACCGTAGTCGGCAGCAAGCTCGAAGAGGGCGCCGTCCGCCCGCGCGTAGGCGTCGATCAGCTTCTCGGGAGCCGGCTCGACCGCGTACGCGAGTACGCCGCGTCCCAGATCCACGCGTTCGTAGAGCGAGTTCGGGCCCTGGCCGACGGATGTGTACCGGTAGTCGAGCTTGGCCGCGTCGGTCCCGAACGTGTCGTGCGTCGGGGACGGCTGCGGCGTCGTTCGGCGACGTGGATAGATCGAGCCAGCGTCTGTCGACGTCGCCCGGAGGAGTGCGCCCGTCGCGGCATCGATCACGTACTCGATCGTGCCCGAAAGGTAGGACCCCGCCCGGAGGTAGAGCCGGTCCCGATCCACGAGCAGGGCGTCGGCTTCCTGCTCGACGTAGGGCAGCGAGATCGCGCGCTCGAACTTTCCGCCGGTGTACACCACGACCCGCAGGCGCGCCCGGTCCCAGATGTAGATGCGGTCGTTCTCATCGACCGCGAGCGACCTGGGCCCGCGCGGGGTGACGCCACCAATGCGGGTGGCCGTGACGCCGAGCCCGTCGAATGTCGGCGGGGCGTACGGGATCGAGAGCAGGAGCCGTGGCGTCTCCTCGCGCGCGACGATCGGCGGTGGCGAAGCAGACGGCGGCGTCACGCTCGCGGTGGGGATCGGGCTTGGGATCGGCGTCGGGGAGGGCGCGACGGCAGCTTCGCACGCCACGAGGGCCGCCGCGAGGACGAGACCGATCCGGCGCATGCGGCTCAGTCTGACGATCGCGATGGCGGGCGCGCGTATGAGTTCGCCGTCCCGCTCGTACGAGTTGGTGTCTCTATCGCAGCCAGACGCGCGCACCGATGACCGTGACCGCAGCCCGGCGTTCGGCGAACGCGTCGTCGATCCGCCTGATCGTGAAATCGCTTACCGGACGCGGAAGGGTATCGCGCAGGAACCGGCCGATCTCGGTGATCGACGCGCGGTCTCCTCCGCGGACTCACCTGCCTGACCGCGACCTCCCGGCAGCTCCCAGTTCCGCTCGCCGTAGGCGTGTTTCACGAGCAGCGCGCGATGACGATCGTCGACGACGACCGTCGCGGCTCCGAGCATTAGATCGCGACCCGGTCGAGGATGTCGTACGTCGAAGCGTCCACGATCCGAGAGACGATGAGCTCGTCGGCCGTGAACAGCTCAAGTGGAAGGCCCCAGCGCGACTGATCGAGAGACCCGTGGCGGTCGACCCGCTCCAACACGGTCACGGTCATCGACCGGTCGTCGCCATACAACGACCGGAGGCCCGCTGTATGGATCGCGGACCGGAGAGCGTCGGTCTCGCGTCGGAGCGACTCGTTGTGGGCCACCTGGAGCTTCAGCACGTCGCCGCCACGGTAGGGCGACGGAGTGATGAAGAGCTTCTCGCCTCGGACCGCGACCGGCCGCCCCCGCGGCGCATACTCGCGCACCGCCGCTACCAGACCACGCCCATCTTCTCCGTCGGTGCGCTCAAGGGTGACGTGTAGCGGCTCGACGATCCGTCCGCCGAACTCGGCGCGCATCCGGGCGAGGAGGTCTCGCACAGAATTCGCGAGCGGTCGGGACGCTGCGAAGAGCACACAGATATCGCCAGACCGCCCCGGCCGAATGCTAGATGGCGGCTCGATAGAGCGCCTCGATCCAAGCCGCCGTCACGCGCCGGAGTTTAGGGGCGCGCGGCGTCAGGATTACGGTCGCGGTCGTCCACTCGTGTCGATCGCGCCGCCCGCGTTCGGCGGTGTTCCACGGCGCACCGCTTTCGTCCCACGCCTCCGATAAGCGCGCCAGGCTCGGCCTGTGACGGAATCGCTGTGTCGCTCCTCTACGAAAGTGTCGACACGCGTAAGCAACAGAGCGAGGAGCGCCGCTGCGAGCACGCGCCACAGTGTGAACGCGAGTAAGCGGACGCAACCGCCGAGACAGCAGCCCACGGGTTATGCCGCGATGCCGGATTGAATGACTGGCAACGTGTGCAACGCACGAGGTACGAGCAAGACGGATGCCCTCGCGGGCCGACCGATGTGCTCGTAGGCGATATCGAGACCCTCCTCGACGTCGACGGCAGCGCGGAGCTTCGCGAGGCGCACGACCTCCGGTGCCTCCGAGGCGGCGACGATGACCTGACACCACTGGAGCGTGAGCGCGACCATCACGGCGCGCTGCTCGCCACCCGCAAAGTGTCGACGCGCCTCCTCGACCACCTCGGCCGGCGAGGACGCGCGCTCGAGCGCGGCGAGAAAGCGCTGCTCGCCCGGGCCTTCGCCCGCACCCTCTTCGAGGCGCGCGGGGATCACGATCGCACCGCCCTCGCGAACGACCGGCGTCGGCGCGAAGCGGAGATACGTGGCGGCTCGCGAAGCCTGGTACAGATTTGTGTCCTTCGGATGTCCAACGCCCGCGATAACGATGTCGTACTGCCTCGCGATCGGCCGTGTGTACAGAGCCGCCGCCTTCGCGGCGAGATCGGCGAGGACCGCGTCGGGATCGCCGGCCGCGACCGCGACGATGCGCTCGCGATCGTCCGTGACGACGTTCAGGCAGAAACGCAGACCGGCGCGACGCGCGATCTCGCGGACCGTCTCGTGGAAGGGATTGCCCTCGATCTTCGCGAGCCGAACCCCGGGATCCTCGAGGAAGCGCATTCCGTGCGTCGCCGTGATCACCGGCTCGCCGGCGCAGCCGATCGCGACTGTCTTCCGACCGCCGGAGTAGCCCGCGTACTGATGCGGCTCGACGATACCCGTCGCCACGACCAGGTCAGCGTCTTTCACAAGCTTTTGCGTGAAGCCCGGGACGCCGTACGGCGGGATCGTCCCGAGGTCGGCCCACATCGCGGGATCACGTCCGTCGGAATCGACGACGCGCACTCGGTCGACAACCGAGCCGAGCTTCTCGCGCTTCTCAGCGTCCGTCGTCGCGCGGTGGAGCCCGATCGCCACGATCACGGTGATCTGCGCGTCGGGGATGCCGCCGGCGTTCAGTTCATCGAGGAGCGGCGGAACCAGGACCGCATCGGGGGAGGCACGCGTCAAGTCGGTCACCGCGATGACTGCACGCGCGCTCTTGGCTTTGGTTACGGCCTCCGTGGCGAGTTGCCGAAGGCGCGATCCGCCGAGCGGCGAGGCGAGCCGCCGGGCAGTCTCCTCCGCAAGATCGGCGACCGGCGTAGCCGTGGCTGACTCGACCACATCGAGGTCGAACCACGGCTGCAGCATGAATTCGAGCTCGCCCTCGCTGTACGGGACGGCGAGATACCGAGGACGATCGGCCACGGCTAGAGCCTAGCCGCGGCTCGGGCTAGAGGATTCGGAGCAAACGGAGGATCACCAGGACGACCACGATCACGAGCAACAGGTGGACCACGTTACCGGAGTACCAGGTCCCCGTGGTGGTCGCCGGTCCGGTCGCGTAGAACCGCCCTCGGCCGAAATATCCGAGGAGCCAGAGAATGACCAGGATGATGATGAGCAGCTCGATCAGGCCCACGTGAGCACCTCCTTCGCGGATTGGGTCAGCACGGCCGATGCCGTCCGGGCGACGCCCAAGAAGCTCGAAAAACACGCCGCGCTCGCGCGGTATCTGGGCACGCTCGACGACTCCGATCTGCAGATCGCGGCGCGGCTCTTCGCCGGAGCGCCGTTCCCGCGCCGGGACGAGCGCATTTTATCGGTGGGCTGGAGCGCACTCTCCGACGTTCTGCTCGAGCGGTCGGGGAGGAACGGCGGCGAGATGGCCGAGTCATACCAGCGTCACGCCGATCTTGGCGACGTGGCCGCAGACCTCATAGCGGAGCGTGCCGCCGCCGGAGATCGGCTCACTCTCGCCGACGTCGCGCAGACCTTCGACGCGATCGCCGCCGCCCGCGGCGTCGCGCCGAAACGCGATTTG
>VBEU01000055.1 GCA_005883775.1 Chloroflexota bacterium
TCGCGACGCCGGTCCTGCAGCTCGAGGAGGTCGAGAAGCGCTTCCCCCCACCGTACGTCGTCGAGGACAAGTACGACGGTATCCGAGCACAGGTGCACAAAGCCGGCGACCGCGTCGAGCTCTACTCCCGGACGTTCGACCGCATCACCAACCGCTACCCCGAGCTGGTAGAGCCGTTGCTCGCGATCCCCGGGACTTTTGTGATCGACGGAGAAGTGCTCGCGTTCGCCGAAGGCAG
>VBEU01000131.1:0-1219 GCA_005883775.1 Chloroflexota bacterium
GAGGGAGGACCGGACGTCGAGTGGTTCAGCGGCCTCGCGCGCCGAACGGGTGGGCCGATCCTCGAGCTCGGCTGCGGGACCGGCCGGATCACGGTGCCGATCGCACAGGATGGCCATCACATCGTCGGACTGGATCGCAGCGCCGCGATGCTCGAGCGCGCCGAGCGCCGCGCGCGCCGGGCGAATGTCGAGATCCGCTGGGTCGAGGGCGACATGCGAGCGTTCTCCTTCAACGAGGCGTTCGCCCTCGTCTTCGTCGCCCTCAACTCGTTCCTCATGCTCGACCCGAACGATCGTTGGTCATGCCTGGCACGCGTGCGCGAGCACCTCGCACCGCGAGGTCGCGTCGCGATCGACGTGTTCCAACCCGATCCGGAGGTCGTGGTCGGCCTTGACGGCGGCGTCGTCGACGAGTGGGAGCGCGTGGACTCGGAGAGCGCTCGCGCAGTGCGGAAGTTCTCTTCGAGCCGCGCCAACGTCGACGGCGTGACGCAGCGCATCTGGTACGACGAGCTGGCCGATAACGGAGAGGTCCATCGCATCGGCGGCACGACGACGCTCCACTACCTCTACCGGCGGGAAGCCGAGCTGCTCTTCTCTGAGGCGGGGTTCGTCATCGAGACGCTGCACGGCGATTACGACGGGAATCCGGCAGACGCGCAGTCGAGAAAGCTCCTCGTCGTGGCGAAGCGGAAGGAGCGCGGGCAGAGACCCGAGCGACGGCACTCGTGACCGACCTCCTCATCCGCGGCGGAACGGTGATCGACGGGACGGGAGCGCCGGGCAGGCGCGCGGATGTCGCGATACGTGGCGGACGCATCGCGGCGGTCGGCGCCGGTCTCGGCAAAGACGGCGCGCGGATCATCGACGCGAAAGATCGCGTCATCTCGCCGGGATTCATCGACATCCACTCGCATTCGGATGAGGCGATGTTCGTGAACGATGCGCTCGAGAGCGCGCTGCACATGGGTGTGACGCTCGTCGTGTGCGGGAACTGCGGCGGCTCGTCGGCGCCGGTGAGCGGCCTCGCCGAAGCCGAGCTGGACAGAGAGCTCTCTCGTCTCAACGTGCAGCGGACCTGGTCGTCCTTCGGCGAGTACGCCGATGCTGTCGACCGCGTGAAGCCCGCGATCAACGTGTGCTCGTTCGTGGGCCACGGGACGCTGCGCTCCTGCGTGATGGGCGCGGACGACCGCGCTCCGACGAAGGACGAGCTGGC
>VBEU01000131.1:1308-9340 GCA_005883775.1 Chloroflexota bacterium
TCGAAGAGAACCTCGAGATCGGGCGGCGCTCCGGCGTGCGAGTGGAGCTGTCGCATCACAAGGCGTCGGGACAGAAGAACTGGGGCAAGGTCAAGGAATCGACGGCTCTCATCGAGCGGGCGCGCGGCGAGGGCGTCGACGTCACCGCGGACCAATACCCGTATACGGCGTCGTCCACGGGGCTCGCAGTCACGATCCCGAACTGGGTGCACGAGGGCGGCACGGCGAAGATGTGCGAGCGCCTTCGCGATCCAGCGGTGCGGGCGCGGATCCGCGACGAGGAGGTCGAGACCGGACGTGCCTTCGACCGCATCGTCATCGCGAGGGCGCGTCACCATCCGGAGTGGGCGGGGAAGAGCGTGCAGCAGCTCGCCGACGAGGCTGGCCGCGACCCGCTCGAATGGTCCTGCGACGCGCTCATCGAGCACGACGGCGCGGTGGACATCGTTCACCACTCGATGAGCGAGGACGATGTGCGCTACGTCATGGCGAAAGAGTGGATCTGCATCGGGAGCGACTCGCGCGCGAATGCTCCGTACGGTCCGCTCTCGTTCGGCAAGCCGCACCCGCGCTCGTACGGGACGTTCCCTCGCGTGCTTGGCAGATACGCTCGCGACGAGAGAGTGCTCGGGCTCGAGGACGCGGTCCGCAAGATGACCTCGCTCACCGCGTCGCGTCCGCGCGTGCACGACCGCGGCGTCGTGCGAGAGGGTGCGTGGGCCGATCTGGTCATCTTCGATCCGGCAGGCGTGATGGATGCGGCGACGTACGACGACCCTCATCGATACCCGGTCGGGGTCGAATACGTCATCGTCAACGGGGGAGTTGCGCTCGAGTTGGGCGAGACGGCGCGCGACCGGCACGGACGATTCCTGCGTCAGGGGCGGGATCTCGGAGGCCGATGAAGGTCGCGATCCTCGCCGAGGGCCAGTTCGCGCCGGCCACCGCGAAGACGGCGATCGGAGTGCTGCGGTACGCGCCGTTCCAAGTCGTCGCCGTCATCGACTCGACGAGGGCGGGGAAGGATGCGGCCGAATGCGTCGGCGTCGGCAAGGATGTGCCCGTGGTGGCGAGCGTGGAGGACGCGTTGGCACGCGGAGCAACGGTGCTCCTCATCGGTACGGCCGCCGCCGGCGGCCGTATCCCCGACGGCTATCGAAGCGGACTTGCTCTCGCCCTGGAGCGCGGCGTCGAGGTCTGGAACGGACTTCACGAGCGGGTCCTGGCCGATCCGGCGCTTGCCGCCGCGGCGGAGCGTGGCCGTGCGAAGGTCCGCGAGCTGCGCGAGCCCCCCGCAGATCTGCCGATCGGCGGTCACCGCGCGCGTCGCGGGGGCGCGCGCGTCGTCCTCACCGTCGGATCGGATGCGGCCGTCGGGAAGATGACCGCGTCGCTGGAGATCGTTGCGGCGCTGCGTCGTGCAGGGGAGCGCGTCGAGTTCGTGGCGACGGGCCAGACCGGGATCGCGATCGCCGGGGGCGGGATCGCGGTCGACGCGGTGGTCGCGGACTTCATCGCGGGGGCGGCGGAGCTCATGGTCTGCGATGCCGCGGAGCGGGCCGACTGGGTGGTCGTCGAGGGCCAGGGCTCGCTCACGCATCCCGGCTTCTCCGGCGTAACGCTCGGGCTGCTGCACGGGAGCGCGCCCGACGTGATGGTCCTGTGCCATGAGTGGATGCGGCAGAGCGTCAAGGGCTACGACGATCGGCAGCCGCTGCGTCCGCTCCGGGAGTACATCCGGATCTACGAGGACGCCGCGTCGTGGCGTCGGCCACCGGCGTACCCGCCCTCGCGCGTCGTCGCCATCGCAGTGAATACCGGATCGCTGAACGTCCGATCTGGGAACGCCGACGAGATGGCGCAGAAGATCATCGCGTCAATCGCGTATGAAACAGGCTTGCCGACCGCCGATCCGATCCGCGAAGGCGCGGCCGGCGCCGACCGCATCGCCGGCGCGCTCAAAGAAGGGGTTCCCGCCTGAACATCACTGTCCGCACCATCGAGCTTCACCTTGCCGTGCCGTTCACCATCAGCCGCGCGACACACACGACGAAGAAGGTCGTGCTCGTCGAGCTGCGGGAGGGCGACCGCGTGTCGCGCGGCGAGGGCGTGCCCGACGCGTTCTTCGGAGAGACACCCGAGTCCGTCGAGCGCGACATCCGTAGTGCGATCGATGCCTTATCGGAGGATCCCCGCGATCTGCAGGGACTCGAAGCACGCCTCGAGGAGCGCTTCCCGCACGGGGGTGCAGCGTCTTGCGCGATCGACGTGCTCGCGCACGACCGCGCGTCACAGGCGGCTGGTGTCACGCTCCGCGATTTTCTCGGACTTGCCGGCGGCGAGCCGCCGCCAACGTCGTTCACGATCGGCATCGCCGAGCCGCAGGTCATGGCCGAGCGAGCGGCAAAGGCGGCGGCCAAGGGCTTCACGGTGCTCAAGGTGAAGCTCGGCCAAGGCGATGCTGTCGCTGCGCTCTCCGCGATCCGCGAGCGCTTCTCCGGCACCATGCGCGTGGATCCGAACGCCGCGTGGACCGCCGCGGAAGCGCCCGCCCGGATCGCGAGCCTCGTGCCGTTCGACCTCGAGTTCGTCGAGCAACCGATCGATCCCAAAGACATCGACGGACTGCGCCGAGTGCGCGCGGCGTCACCCCTTCCGATCGTCGCCGACGAAGCGGCCATCCGCGCGAGCGACGTGCCTCGACTCGTCGGCGCATGCGATGGCATCAACGTGAAGCTGCAGAAATGCGGAGGCGTCGCGGCTGCCCGCGCCATGATCGCTGTCGCCCACGAGAGCGGGTTGAAGGTGATGCTCGGATGCAGAGCCGCGGAGACCAGTGTCGCGATCGCGGCGGCCGCTCACCTCGCGCCGGCGGTTGAGTGGGCGGATCTCGATGGCAACCTATTGATCACCGACGATCCATTCCGCGCGGTGGCCGTCGAGAACGGCCGGTTCGTGTTTCCGAAGCGGCCGGGGTTAGGCGCGATCCCAGCGGCATGACGTCGCATCGAGTCGACGTGGTCGTCTTCACGCTCGCGCTGACGGTGTTCGGTCTCGTCGCTCTCGCGCTCGTGTGGAGCGGTGGGTGGGTGTATGAGGTGCTCGCGCGAGCGACCGGTCACACCCAGACAACCTTCCTCGACATCGGCGGCCTCGGGAGTATCGGCGGCGGCGCGTTCGGCGTCGATCTGCACAACCTTCTCTCGTGGCACGGTGCGTGGGCGTCGTACGTTGTCGGGTTGAGCCCGTTGCCGTCGGGTGCTTCAACGTATTTCAGCGCTGACGAAGTGGCGCACATGGCGGACGTGCGTGCTGTGTTTCGCGGGGCCGAGCTCGCAGCCGTGCTGGCGCTTTTCGTCGGCGGCTATCGGATCTCGCGCGCTCGCCGGCGCGGCGGTGCCCTCCGTCTGGTGCGCGCAGGCGCGCTGGTCGCGGCCGGGATCGTGGCGGTGATCGGCGTCGCCGCGGCGCTGGCCTTCGATCAGCTGTTCCTGCTGTTTCACGATGTCTTCTTCCCGCAGGGGAACTTCCTGTTCGACCCGGCGACGAGCAACCTGCTGCGGCTGTATCCGGAGTGGTACTGGCAGGGCATAACGGCCGGCGTGGGACTGTCGTTCATCGCGCTCGCACTTCTTGCCGCCTGGGTCGCCCACAGCGCGCTCCGTCGGGGCTCGAACACATACACTCGCGCCGCATGAAACGAGTCCTGCTCATCGAAGACCTACCCCAGGTCGCGCAGCACCTCCAGGTCCTGATCGATGCGCTCCTCTCGGGCAAGAGCACAGGCTTCGATCTCGCCAAGCGTGTCCGCGCCGCGTCGCCCGGAACGCGGATCGTCATGGTCACCGTTCCGCAGCGTCCGATCGACCCGAAGCCGGATCAGGGCATCGACGCCGTCTTCGTCCTTCCCGGCGGCGCGAACGAGCTCGCGACCGCTCTCGCGATCGGCAAGCGCGACGTCCGGCTCAAGGGTCGGATGATCGTCTGCTTCTCTCCGAAGGGCGGCTCCGGAAAAACGACCATCGCGATAAACCTCGCGACGATCCTGCGTCGCCGCGGCCACTCCGTGGCGCTCATGGACGGTGTCATGCAGTTCGGCTCGGTCCGTCACTCCCTTCAAGTGCCACCGGCCACGCGCTCGATCGTCGATCTGCCGACGGGTCAGGGCATGCGAACGTCCCTGTCCGAGGTTCTCTGGGAAGGTCCGAGCGGGGTGGCGGTGCTGCTTGGCCCGCCGCGTCCGGAAGAGGCCGAGCTTATGGCCGCGCCGGACGTCGCGATGGCGATGCAGCTGCTCGCGGAGGACCACGACTACGTCATCGTCGACGCGCCGTCGAAGCTCGGCGAAGAGACCCTCGCGATGCTCGATGTCGCCGACGTCATCCTGCTCGTCGTCACATACATGCAGGCCTCGATCGCGAACACGCGCGCCGCGGTCGACACTTTCGAGGCGCTCGGCTACAAGGGCCGGATCCCGATCCTTCTCGTCGTCAATCAGTCCGACACCGCGGCCGGCATGTCAAGGGGCGGCATCGAGCACACCCTCAACCTTCCTGTCGTCGGCGAGATCCCGACCGATTGGAAGCTGGTGGCCGAGTCCCTCAACAAGCAGCAGCCGTTCGTCCTCTCATCGCCGAACTCCGCCGTCTCGAAGGCGATCGACGCGCTCGCGAACGCCCTCGTCCAGCAGCAGCGCCGCTAGAGCGAGCTCCGGTGAACGGGGCCGCCGACCGGCCGATAGGCGTGTTCGACTCCGGCGTCGGCGGGCTCACCGTGCTGCGCGAGCTTCGCCGCCAGCTCCCGAACGAATCGACCCTCTACCTCGGCGACGAGGCCCGCATGCCATACGGGCCGCGCGAGCCGGCCGAGGTCGTCGGTTTCACCCGCGAGGCCATGCGCTGGTTCGCCGAAGCCGACTGCAAGCTCGTGGTCATCGCGTGCAACACCGCGACGTCGGTCGCGCTCGAAACGGTCCGCGACGAGTTCCCCGTCCCGACGATCGGCGTGATCCGGCCGGGCGCCGCCGCCGCGCTCACCGCGACGGCCCGCCGAGCGGTGGGGGTCCTCGCGACGGTCCTCACCGTCCGGAGCGGCGCGTATGTGCGCGCCCTTCGCGATCTCGATCCGCTCGTCGATGTCGCGCAGCAGGCCTGCCCCAAGCTCGTGCCGCTCGTCGAGGATGGGAAAGCGGAGAGTCCCGAGGCCCTCGCGGCCGTGCGCGAGTACGTCGAGCCACTTCTCACCGAGGGCGGCGTCGTGCGGCCGGTCGTCGACACGCTCCTTCTCGGTTGCACGCACTACCCGCTGTTGCGCGAATTGATCGAGAAGGTCGCCGGTCGTGACGTTCGCGTTGTCGACTCGGCGACGACGACCGCGCTCGCGGTGCGCGAAGTTCTCGCGTCGCACCGGCTCACGCGCGACGGCGGCCGCGCGGAGCACGCGCTCTTCTGCACGGGCTCGGTCGAGCGATTCCGCACGATCGCCCGTGCGATCTTTCACGAGGATCCGCCGGACGTCCGCGAGACGCGCCTCGCAAAATGAACGTCGTCTCGGCGATCACCGGGCTGCCTTACGTCGGCAAGACCACGCTGTTCAACCTTTTGACCGGGGCGCACGCGTCGACCGGCGCTTTCGCCGGGGCCGAGGCGGAGACGAACGTGGGCGTCGCCAAGGTGCCGGACCAGCGCGTCGAGGAGCTCGCCGCACTCTACAAACCAAAGAAGATCACACACGCCGAGATCATGTATCGCGACATCGGCCTCGCGCGCGCCGAGAAGCCGGGTCAGGCCATCTCGCCACAGAAGCTCGGCGATCTGCGCACCGCCGACGCGATCGTCCACGTCGTCCGCGCCTTCAGCGCGCCTTCCGTGCCGCATGTCGACGGTTCGGTCGACCCGGTGCGCTCAAAGGGACCTGAGCGCGAGATGAAGGAGCGCGAAAAGGCCGTGCTGCGGCGGGCGATCGCCGCTCTCGCCGAGGAGCGTCCGCTGCGGGACCTCGACCTGGACCCTGATGAGGAGAAAGCGATCCGCGGGTTCCGCTTCCTGACGCGGATGCCGGTCCTTGTCGCGGTGAACCTCGATGAGGACGACGTTGCGGAACCGGAACGGGTCATCGCCCCAGTGCGTGAGGCCGCGAAAGCCCATCGCGCGAGCGTGGTCGTCCCCGTCTCGGCGAAGCTTGAAGCGGAGATCGCTGAGCTGCCGCCCGACGAGGCGGCTTCCTTTCGCAGAGACCTTGGCCTGGCCGAGCCGGCCCTCGACCGTCTCATCCGGGCGACGTACGAGCTACTCGGGCTGTGCTCGTTCTTCACCGTCGGCGAGGACGAGGTCCGGGCGTGGACGGTTCCCTATGGCGCGCCGGCTCAGCAGGCGGCCGGCGCGATCCACACCGATCTCGAGCGGGGCTTCATCCGCGCCGAGGTGATCGGATGGCAGGAGCTTCTCAAGGCGGGAAGCGAAGCCAACGCGAAGAAGCTCGGCGTGATGCGGACGGAAGGAAAAACATACCCGGTGAAAGACGGCGAGATCCTCCACGTCCTCTTCAACGTCTGATGTTCGACCTGGTCACGATCGGGCACACGGCGCGCGACGAGTTCGACGGCGATCCCGAGTGGCGTATCGGCGGCACCGCTACGTATGCAGCCGCCGCCGCGGCCTGTCTCGGCGACCGCGTCGCCCTCCTCACCCGCGTCGGCCCGAACGAGCGCGAACGCCTCGCCGCTCGCTGCGCGGAGCTCGGCATCGAGCTGCACGCACTCGAGAGCACGGTCACCACGACGTTCTCGTTCCGTTATGTCGAGGGTCGGCGCCGGCTGCGTCTCAAAGCGCGCGCGAAAGGCATCGGCGCCGAAGCGATCCCATCGGCCCTCCGCGACACGCGCGCGGTCGTGCTTGCCTCGATCGCGCACGAGATCGAGCCGTCGGTCTTCGAGATCTACGGCGCGGTCCCACGGGTGCTCGCTGCTCAGGGCTACCTGAGATCGTGGGACGCGGACGGCACGGTCAGGCGCCGGGAGTGGGACGAAGCGCACGACGTGCTCGAGCGTGTGAGCGTGGCGGTGGTGAGCGAGGAGGACATCGAGGGCAATCTCGATCTGGCGCGCGGCTGGGCGCGGACGGCGCCGGTGATCGTGACGATCGCCGAGCGAGGCGCCATCGTGCTACGCGGCGGGCGGGAGGTCCAGGTCGGGGGCTTCCCGGCGGACGAAGTGATAGATCAGACCGGGGCGGGCGACGCCTTCTGCGCCGGTCTCGCTCTCGGCCTCGCCGACGGAGACGATCTTGAAGCGGCGACCCGTTTCGCGAACGCGGTCGCGTCGTTCGCCGTAGAGGGCGTCGGCACGGTCACCCTCGCGTCGCGGGAGCAGGTGCAGGCGCGGATGCAGCGTCACTCCTCGTCGCTGCCGTCGAGATCGTCGTCCGACGGAGCGCCGCCCGGTCGCACGATCCCGTAGTCGGCCATCACCGGGCTCGCGAGCTCGAGGCCGGATGCGCGCATGTGCTCGAGCTCGTGCGCGTAATCGCGCAGCATGCGCGCGGCGTGAGTGAGCGACCTCGCGCCCTCGATCGACCACTTCCCGCGGATGGTCAGGCCCCCGCAGTCGGGGCACTGGTAGATGGGTTCGCCGACCTCGATGTCCTCCGTGTCCTCCTGGCTCACTCGTCCTCCTCGACAAGACGCATCGGGGATTCCTCGCCGGGTCGGACGATGAACGCGTAGTCGTCGTTGACCGGCTGGTCCAGCTCGAATCCGGCGCGTGCGAGATCATCGAGCTCGTCGGCGCGCTCCCGAAATCGCGCTGCCGCTTCGGCCAGCGTGGTCGCTCCGTCCATCGTCCATTTCGCGCGCATCACGAGATGGCCCCAGTCGCGCCACTCCTCCATGCAGTCCCGAAGCCACTGACCGTCCACGACGCGCCGCCAATCCTCGTCCATCGTCTTGGGTACATCGGAGCGCGCTTGCGCTACCCGACGGTCTTGGGCTCTTCCTCGACAAGACGCATCGGCGACTCCTCGCCCGGACGCACCGC
>VBEU01000132.1 GCA_005883775.1 Chloroflexota bacterium
GATTGTCGCGGCCCGAGAGATAGGGATAGAAGGAGGTGACCTCGAGCATCGCGCCGACGCCGGCGAGGGCATCCTCGCGCCGCACGCCGACGTCGCGGCCGAGCACCTCCGCGGTGCCCGCGGTCGGCGTGATGAGTCCGAGGACCATCCCGATCGTCGTGCTCTTGCCGGCCCCGTTCGGGCCGAGGAGACCGACGACCTCGCCGCGACGCACCTCGAGGTCAAGGCCGTCCACGGCGGTGATCGATCCAAAACGCTTCGCCAGTCCCTTGGTGCGGAGAACGACCTCCTGGGGCTGGACCGTCACGGCCGGAGCATAGGTCGTCGCCTAGGCTGCTATCGCGTCGCGTCCCCCGTACACGGTCCACCATGGCTTCGCGGCGTGATCGAGGACCTCATTCAGCATCTGGATGTTCCTTACGCCCTTGTCCGCGAGCCACGCGTCGAACGCCGCGCGGCCCTGCTTCGCGTAGATGGGCAGTCCCTCGAGCCACGTCGCGCGGCCGCACAGAACGCCGCTGAAAGGCGCACCCGATTCGGCCGCGTACTCGAGGGACTCGCGGAAGACGTCGTCAGTCACGCCCGCCGAGAGATAGATGAACGGCTTCGTCGCGGCGTCGGCGGCCTCTTTGAAATGCCGCAGCGCCTCGGCCTTGGTGTAGGCGACCTCGCCGCTCTTGTTCGCCTTCGAGCCCTGCACATATGCCATGTTGACCGGGACCTCAACCTTGAGGATGTCGATGCCGAAGCGCGCTTCGGAGAACGTCGCCATGTATTTCTTCACGGCATCGGGCTTGCGCTTCGCGAACTCGAGGCCCTTCTCGTCCATCCCCTTCTTATACGCGAGAGGCTCGACGAAGAGCGGGACGTCGTTCGCCGCGCACTCGGCGCCGATCCGCTCGATCACGATCTCCTTGCGCAGGTTGAGATCCTTGTCGTCGAACGGGTCGTAATAGATGAGGACCTTGATCCCATTCGCGCCGGCCTCGACCAGTCGGCGAACGGTCCAGCGGTCGAGGACGTCGGGCATGCGGTTTTCCGGGTCGGCGTCGTAGCCAGACCTCTCGTACGCGAGCAGGACGCCGGCGGTCGGCGCCTTCGCCCTAAGGGCAGGAAGCCCGTACTCGGGGTCCATGAGGATCGCCGTCGCGTACGGCGTCAGCGCCCTGGTCACGGCCGTCTTGAACTCGGTGAGCGACTCGGGCGTGCCGGCGCCGCCCTGCTTGCCGATCTCGCGCATCAGCGACCCGCGCTGATCCATCGCCGCGGCGCGGATGATGCCGCGCTGATCGGCGCACGCGTCGATGTTCTTCGCCTTGCCCTTGGTCACCCGCGCTCGTGTCTGAACAGCCATGACGACCTCCCCTGCAAGTTACGGACGCGCGGCCTCGTCGGCATCCGCGTGAGCGCCGAGGTGCTGTTCCGTAGAGCGACGAGCGAATGATGCACGCGTGCTGAAAGCGCGTTCACGGAGCGTTCGAAAGTTTAGACTTCGATGCGGAGAGGTGTCCGAGTGGTTGATGGTGCCGCTCTCGAAAAGCGGTAGGCGAAAGCCTCGCGGGTTCGAATCCCGCCCTCTCCGCTGTTAAACCCGCTTCTCCTCCGCCGGACTGCTCTCCATCCGCGATTGTCGTCGCCGCAGCGCCAGCATGATGATCGCCACCACGAGTGGGATCGCGGCCGCATCGAGGAACGCATCTGCCGCAGATGTGGCGCCTGCCGCAGCGAGCGAGGTGAGTCCAGCGAGGCCGCGCAGAGTCATAAGGACTGGAAGTACTTGCGTCCCGATTATCACGATTGCGACGACGCCGGCGTCGCGGATCGGACGTTCTGATCGGCGCACCAGAATGAGCGAGGAGGCTACGACCGCGATGCCCGCCGCTATTCCCAGGCCGAGAGCGCTGCCGATGGCGATATTTGGCACGAGAGCTAGAAGACGCCCTGCGTTCGCCACGAACTCATGCGCGCCGGTGCCCTCGAGGATCGCCCACCGCGCCGGCGCACCACGCCGCACGACGATCGACAGAAGGGCACCCAGGAGCGTGATTCCATCGGCGCCAGCCAGCGCCGCAAAGACGCCGATGGGATTCGCCGGCCTGCAGATGGCGCTGGGGACGCAGAACGGAAACGCCGCCAGAATTGCTGCGGCCGCGGCGCCGACGACCAACCCGAAAAAGAACAGAAGGGCGGCGGCGCGCCATCCGCCACTCACGCGCGCGACGAAACCGGCGACCAGCGCGGCCACGGGCGCGCTGGCTGCCACGAGGCTGGCAAACAGATCCGACGGGTGAATTAGGCCGAACGTGACGGCCATCGCCACGAGGATGCTCTGTGTGAGGATTCCCGCACCGAGTGCTGCCAGCACTGCCCACCCGGTCGGACGTGCGGCGGGCCGGAACGCGAGGAGAATGGACGCGAACACGCCGCGACGATAGCGAGCCACGCCCTCGGCCTTGCGATAATCACGATCCTGGAGAGGTCGCCTAGTCCGGCTTAGGGCGCAGACCTGGAAAGTCTGTGAGCGAAAGCTCCGTGGGTTCGAATCCCACCCTCTCCGCTGAGTGAAGCGCGTCCTCGTTTTCGACGTCAACGAAACGCTCCTCGATCTAAGCGCGCTCGATCCGCACTTTCAGCGTGTGTTCGGGGATCCGACGGTGCGCGTGGAGTGGTTCCAGACCATGCTCCAGTCAGCCTTCCTCACGACGATCACCGGTCCGTACAAACCGTTCGGAGAGCACTTTCGTGCGGCGCTGGCGATCACCGCGCTGAGGCGCGGTCTTCGTGTAAGCCCCGAAGATGAGCGCGCGATCCTGGCTGGAGTCCGCACGCTGCCGGCGCACATAGATGTGCGGCCGGCTCTTGAGCGCTTGCGCTCGGCCGGCTACCGGCTCGCGGCGCTGACGAACTCGACCGCGGAGGTCGAGGAAGCGCAGCTCGCGAACGCGGGCCTTGCCGATCTCTTTGAGAAGGCACTGTCTGCGGACAGTGGGAAGCGGTTGAAGCCAGCTCCGGAGGCCTACGCGAACGCGGGGCGCGAGCTCGGGGTGCCAACGGCCGGGATGCGCATGGTCGCCGCACATGTGTGGGACGTGCAGGGAGCCTTACGGGCAGGTTGCGCCGCGGCCTTCGTGGAAAGGCCTGGCGCGGTGTGGAACCCACTTCTCGACCGGCCGGACATCGTGGGGCCGGATCTTGGACCGATCGCGGAACGCGTCATCGAGGTCGACCGCTAGGCGGCGCTAGATGACGTTCAGTTCCTCTTCCTTGCGCCGCCGGCCGCGTCGGCGCGGAGCCGAGGGGCCCTGGGCGAAGGTCGACGAACCAAGGGTGGTCGTCGCGATGTGGGTGTACTGGTGTGCCTCCAGCTCGTGGGCGTTGCGCTTGGCAGCAGCCTCACGCAGGGCATCCATGGAGTCCTGAGGCATCACCGTGAACACGACCTCGCAGTCGTGGTTGGCGCGACAAGGGAGTCCAGAAGTTTTCATCACCTATAGAACGTACAAGGGTCAGCGGTTGTTCCGCGCAAGAAACCGCCTGCACGACCGGTCTGCGAGCGAGCGCAAGCCCACGGTACCATCGTTCGTGGTCGTGCTAGGCGGGGAGCCAGCGGTGCCCTGTACCCGCAATCCGCTCTAGCGGGGCTGAATCCCCTCCCGAGGTCCGGCATCGCGGATCCTGCGTGCGCGCGGCGGCGTTGACGATCGGGTCCTGTGCAGAAACGGCCCGTGAACCCCGTCAGA
>VBEU01000056.1 GCA_005883775.1 Chloroflexota bacterium
TTCTCCTGCGCTGCTGCACCGGCCAAGCAGCCAACTCCCAAGCAGGGCTGGCCTGCCCTGCGCCCGCCTACGCTTCGTCGCCCATGCGCTTCGGACTTGACTTTGGCACTTCCAACACTTCTCTCGCTGTCAATGACGGCACATCGACCCGTGTACTCCCCATCGACGCGGTGGCTGGCGAGACGATGCCGACCGTCCTTTACATCAGGCGGGATGGGACTCCCATCGTCGGACGAGCGGCCATCGATGCATATCTTGAGGACAACCGGACCCGCGGGCCTCTCCGGCGGGAGGTTCAGCTGCTCGGCATACGCCTGCCGTCAACGGACCCCACGCACAAGAGCCTCGAGGCGTACATCCTCGCCGACACGAGCGCCCCCGGCCGGCTCTTTCAGGCGCTTAAGACCTTTCTCGGTGATCCGCTCGCGACCCGGACGAACGTTTTCGGCGACGCCAAGGGTCTCGAGGACCTGATCGCGCTCATCCTCGGGCACGTCCGAAACCGCGCGCAGGAGCTCACCGGAATCGCACCGGAAGCGATCACGCTCGGCCGGCCCGTCCGCTTCATTGGCGGTGACGACGCCGAGGCTCGCGCGACGGGAAGGCTTCGGGCGGCAGCCGAGCTCGCGGGCTTTCGCGAGGTCCGCTTCGTTCCCGAACCGATCGCCGCCGCGCACGCCGCGAACGTCGAGGCGGGGACGAGCCTCGTGTTCGACTTCGGGGGCGGCACCCTCGACCTGTGCGTCGTTCGGCGCGACGACCGCGGGAGACTCGCGGTCCTCGCGACCGCGGGCGGTCCGATCGGCGGCGACCGCGCGACCGAGCTTGTCATCGAGGATGCCGTCGCGCCACGCCTCGGCTCGCGGGCCGAATGGGGACCCAAACGCTTGCGGCTGCCTCGCTACATCGTCAACGCGCTGCGCGACTGGCACGCGCTCTCGGCACTCAACGAGAAGCCGCTCCTCGACGCGCTCGACGACCTCGTGCGCGCCGGTGCGCCGCGACGCGAGCTCGCGGCGCTGCGCAGCGCGATCGAGCTCCAGCTCGGCTACGAGATCTTCCAGACGACGGACGCGACCAAGATCGACCTCTCGACCGTCCCCGCGGCGATCCTCACCTATCACCACGCCGAGGTGGACGTCGACGCGCGCGTCACGCGCGGGCGCTTCGAGCATCTGATCCGGCCGCTGCTCGACGAGACCGCGACCCTCGTTCGAGGGGTGACCGACGACGCGGGCCTCTCGGCGGCCGAGATCGCGGCGGTCGTCTACACCGGCGGATCGAGCGCGATCCCGGTGTTCCGCGCTCTCATGCGTGAGCTCGTTCCGAACGCCGTCGCACGTGACGCGGCGGCGTTCACGAGCGTCGCCGCCGGGCTTGCCATGCCCGGCGTGACGGAGGCGGCGGTCACCGGCTAGGGGACAATCGTGGGCTGATGCGTCGTCTGATCCCGTATGCCGGCGCGGCAGCGGCCGTGGCGATCACCACCGCGCTCATCGACTTCGTCGTCGGGCGCGCTCAGATCGCGAACATCTCGATGCTCTATCTCGTGGCGGTGCTTGTCGTCGCGGTGGCCTTCGGTCGGGCCGCCGCGATCGTCGCGAGCGTCCTCGCCTTTGTCACCTTCGACTGGTTCTTCGTGCCGCCGACCCACCAGCTGGTCGTGGCCGACGCGCAGGAGCTCTTCTCGCTGGCGCTCTTCCTCATCACCGCGGTCGTCACCGGAACGCTCGCGGCACGCGAGCGAGCGCGCGCGCAGGAGGCCGAGCACCGCGAACACGACGCCAAGGTCCTCTACGAGGCGGCCTTCCTCATGGCGGAGCCGCTCGCGACGAGTCGGCGCGCGCCAGCCTGCGCGCGACCGGCAGTGAGCTCCGGCTGATGAACCCGGCGGGCCCCTCCCGCACCGTCCGGCTCGTCGGACCTACGACGGCCCGCGCCGGCCGCCGGGCTCGCCTGGTGCCGATCGTCGCGGCGGGCACGCGGGTGGGTCGCCTTGCGGTGCTGCCCCGAGCGGGAGCCGCAGCGCTCGAAGCGGCCGACGAACGCGTGCTCGCGATCGCCGCCGCGCAGCTGGGACTGACGATCGAGCGTGCGCGATTCCGACAGGAGGCCACCGAGTCTGAGGTCCTCCGGCGCTCGGATGATCTCAAGACCGAGCTCCTTCACGCCGTGTCGCACGAGCTCCGCACGCCGCTCGCGTCGATCCTTGCCTCGGCCGGCAGCCTTCGGCAACACGATGTCGAGTGGACCGAGCGCGAGCGCGACGAGTTCGCGACCGCGATCCAGGACGAGGCCGTGCGGCTCGACCGCCTCGTGGGCAGCCTTCTCGATCTCTCACGTATCGAGAATGGGAGACTCGTGCCTCACAAGGCCTGGCACGACGTCGGCGCGCTCGTCGAGGACGTCGCCGGCCGGATGCGACCAGTCACCGCGGGGCACCCCGTGCACCTCGATGTGCCGGAGGACCTTCCGCCGATCGAACTCGACTACGTCGAAATCCAGCAGGTCCTCTCGAACCTGGTCGAGAACGCCGCGAAGTTCTCTCCGGCAGGGTCCGAGATCGGAATCAGCGTTGGGCGCGACGACGGAAACGTTCGCTTCGCCGTTCGCGACCACGGTCCTGGGATCGCGCCGGGTGATGCGGAACGCGTTTTCGAGCCGTTCGTTCGCCTCGCGCGCGCCGGACAGGGGCCGCGCGGCGTGGGCCTCGGCCTCGCCATCGCCAAGCGTCTCGTCGAAGCGCACGCCGGAACGATCTGGATCGATCGCGGTGTAAGCGACGGAACACGGATCGTCTTCACGCTCCCGGGCCGCGCCGGTGTCAACTAATACCGTGCGCGCGGAGCCGTCGGGGGCGCGTCTTCTCGTGGTCGACGACGAACCATCGATGATCCGGACGCTGCGCACGAACCTACGGGGCCACGGCTTCCAGGTCGAAACGGCGGAGACAGCCGGTGATGCGATCGCGAGCTATGAGCGCAAGCAGCCGGATCTCGTCGTGCTCGACCTCAACCTGCCGGATGGAGATGGGTTCGAGGTGGTCCGTCGCATCCGCGAGCACTCCGGGACGCCGATCATCGTGCTCTCGGCTCGCGGCGGCGAGACCGACAAAGTGAACGCGCTCGACCTCGGCGCCGACGACTACATGACCAAGCCGTTCGGGATCGATGAGCTCCTGGCGCGAATCCGTGTTGCGCTCCGCCACGTCGCGCGGCCCGGGACGGGAGCTGAGCCGCGCATCACGAGCGGCGAGCTCGTGGTCGACCTCGAGCTCAGGGAAGTCACCGTTGGGGGCCGCACGATCCACCTGACGCCCACCGAGTACGACCTCCTCAAGGTCTTCGTCACCAATCCGAACAAAGTGCTGACGGACCGGATGCTCCTGCAGCAGGTCTGGGGACCGGACTACGGTGATGAATCGCATTACCTGCACGTCTACGTCGCCCGGCTGCGTCGCAAGATCGAGAGCGATCCACAGGACCCCGCGTATCTGGTGACCGAACCCGGCGTCGGTTACCGCTTCCGCTCCGAAGAGCTGTAACCCGCCTTTGAGCCGCCGTTGAGGAGGCGGCGGTGTTCATTGACACGCTGTTGAGCGATTTGGGACGAACCTCCTTGGGATGGACTCTCACGGCGAGCGCGGGGATCTTCCGGGGCTTGAACAGCTCGTCCCAAAGCAGGGCCGACGGCCAGGCGATCGCTACGTGCGGATCGTTTCGCCCCGGCGCGAATTCCGTCGGGCGGAGGGGCACTACGTAGCGACCGACGCCGCTATTCTCCCGCCCGGTCAGACGGGTCGAATCCTGGCTGGCATCAGGCACAAGCTTTTTGGGAGGCCGCTTGCGACCGAGGCCGAGGGCTCCGAGCGCCTCACGGTCGCGACCGGCTACGCCATCCTCGCGTCGGACAACATTTCGTCGTCCGCGTATGCGACCGAGGAGGCGATGCGGGTCCTCGCCCTCGCCGGTGTCGCGGCCCTCTCGCTCACCATGCCGATCGCACTCGCGATCGTCGGGGTGCTTGCGGTTGTTGTCCTCTCCCAGCTGCAGGTGATCAAGGCGTATCCGAACGGCGGCGGCAGCTACGTCGTCACGAGCGACAACCTTGGCCGAGTGCCCGGCCTGATCGCGGCCTCCTCGCTCCTGATCGACTACGTCCTCACGGTCGCGGTCTCGACCGCGGCGGGCGTTGCGGCGATCACCTCGTTCGCCCCGGCGCTTCACGACATGCGCGTGCCGCTCGGGCTCGCGTTCATCGCTCTGCTCGCGATCGGGAACCTCCGCGGCATTCGCGAAGCGGGGATGATCTTCGCGATCCCGACGTACGTCTACGTCCTTTCGCTCGCGGGCCTGATCGGGTATGGCCTGTTCCGAGTGATCGCGGGCGACGTGCCGCCGCCGGCCATCCCGCCTGACCCTGTTCCGTCGACCGGCATTGCCGCGCTGTCGGTGCTCCTCATCCTCCGCGCGTTCGCGTCTGGCTCGGTCGCGCTCACCGGTGCGGAGGCGGTCGCGAATGGCGTTCCGAGCATGAAAGCCCCCGAGACGCGGAACGCCTCGATGACTCTCATCCTTATGGCGATCACGTTCGGCACGATCTTCCTGGGTCTCACGTTCCTCGCCCAGGCCATCGGGGTCGTGCCGGATCAGCGAGAGCAGGAGACCCTCAACAGCCTCGTAACACGGTCACTGGTCGGCGACGGTTTCCCCTACTACCTCGTGCAGGTGTCGACCGCGGTCATCCTCGCGCTCGCCGCAAACACCGGGTTCACCGGATTCCCGCGTCTCGCGGCGGTGCTCGCGAACGATCGCTTCATGCCGCGGCACTTCGCCGATCGCGGCGAGCGCCTCGCCTTCTCCTTCGGCATCCTGGTACTCGCGGCACTTGCGAGCCTCGTGCTTATCGCGTTTGGCGGGAGCGTCACGGCGCTCATCCCGCTGTACACGATCGGTGTGTTCCTCGCGTTCACCCTTTCGCAGACCGGCCTGGTGCGACGTTGGCTCCGCCTACGGCCGGGCGGCTGGAAGGTCACGGCGGGGATCAACGGCGTCGGGGCTGTGGTCACCGGTGTCGTGCTGGTCATCACCACGGTCACGAAGTTCGAGCACGGCGCGTGGATGGTCCTCATCGTCATGCCGTTGCTCGTGCTGCTGCTGCATGGCATCAGCACGCATTACACGGCCGCCCAGGACTCCCTTGTCGTCGAGGATCTCCGGCAGGACCTGCCGAAGCTCCCGCAGCCAATGGTCATCGTCCCAGTCGCCCGACTCGACCGAACCGCCGTGCACGCGCTGACGTTCGCATCCTCGATCTCGGATCACGTGCGGGCCGTACACATCGCGACGAGCCACGAGACCGCCGCGGCGTTCCAGCTCCGTTGGGAGGCCTGGGCAGCCGACGTCCCGCTCGAGGTGATCGTGTCGCCGTACCGTTCGCTGGTGCCACCGCTGCTCACCTATATCGAGAGGGTCGGGTCGAACTCTGACCGGCCCCTCACGATCGTGGTGAGCCAGTTCGTGCCGAGGCACTGGTGGGAGTTTTTCCTGCACAGTCAGACGGCTTTCCGCCTGAAGCTCGCGCTGCTCTTCCGGCCGGACACGATCGTGATCGATGTGCCGTACCACCCGCGCGAGAGCTAGCCCATCAGGGCTTTGCGGACCTCGCTCTCGGACGCCGTCGGCGAGAAGACCATGACACGATCGCCGACCTCCAGCTTGGTGTCGTCGTCAGCATGCATGAGCTTGCCTTTGCGAATGATCCCGCCCACAAGCGCGCCGCTCGGTAAGCGCAGACTCCCGACGCTCTTTCCCGCGGGCGGCGTCCCGATGGCGATCTCCGCCTCGATCAACTCGTTCGCGGAACCGGCGAGTGACATGAGCGGCATGAAGCCTCCCGACGGGAGCTCCTGTTCGATGACGTTCATGAGTACGCGCGTCGATGAGATGGTCTCGTCGATGCCGAGCGTCTTGAAGACGATCTCGTTCTTCGGGTTGTTGACGCGCGCGATCACGCGGGGCGTGCGGCAACGTATCTTCGCCAGCTGACAGATCACAAGATTCTTCGCATCGTCGCCAGTAACAGCGATGAGCGCGTCGGCGCGGCTGCAGCCGGCCTCCATCTGCGCGCGTCCCTCGTCCGCCGGGGCATTCATGACGATCGAGCCGAGCCGCTCCTGGACGAAATTGGCGCGGCGTCGATCGGCTTCGATGATCGTGACCTCGTGTCCTGACTCGAGGAGAGCCTGCGAGAGATGGAACCCCACCTCGCCCGCGCCAGCCACGACGAAGTACATCTTTACAGCACCATCCTTATCGGGCCTTCACCGGGGCCTTCAAGGGCTCGTTGACCATGTCGGCCTCATGCGCCAGCGCTTTCCGCATGAGGACCTCCCCGACCTCGCGGTCTTCCTGCAGCATCGCGTGAAGGAGCGTACCGAGGATCGTCGTCCGGGAGAACGTGTTGATCCCCATCTCGCGATAGGTCTGCGCGCGCACGGGGTCGTTCACCTTGGCAATCACCTGTTTTACCCCGAAGATCTTCTGAGCGATCTGCGCCGCCATCAGATTGCGGTTGTCCCCTTCAGTGAGCGCCAGAAGAGCATCGGCCCGTTCGATCCCAGCTTGGCGAAGGACTTCGAGATCCGTGCCGTCACCCAGGATCGTTTCGCCTTTGAACGACGTGGGAAGATGCTGGAACCAGGCGCGCTCCGCGCGCGCTGGACTCGTCGACGCGATGTCAACGACGCTCACGCGATGGCCCTCGGAGTCGAGGAGTCCCGCGAGAAACCCACCCACCCGGCCGCAGCCGACGATGATGACGTTCACCTGGTCTCCTCCTGACGATACGCGAGCACCGCACACGGCGCGTTGACGTACACGTTCTGCACGGTTCGCCCCACGTACACCCTTCCTAGTCGCTTTCGAAAGGGCATCGCAACGACGATCAGGTCTGACTTCCGTTCCACCGCCGTATCGACGATCGCCGCCGCCGCGTCGCGCGCCTGGAGGAGCTCGGTGTCGAGCTCGAACCCCGCCTGGTCGGCAACTTTCTTAGCGCTCGCCAGGAGCTCCTCGCCGCGGTCGAGCTCGGGCTCGAGAACCGCATCAAGAGGAAGGTTCCACCGCACTTCGATCACGTGGATCCCGATCACTTCAGCCTTCGCGGATTTTGCGATGGGCGACACAAGACGAAGCATGTCCGGATCCGCGCTCGTCCCCGCGAGGGCGACCAGGATCCGTTTCGGTTGCATGAATTGCGCGAGTCTAGCGTCGTCGGGTCAGATTCGATGTGTCTTCAAAGTGGTAAGGGACGTCGATCACGATCGTGTTCGGCCGGAAGAGAAGGGCCGCCTTGAGACGGAACGCGGTCTGGCTGTGCAGGAGCCATTCCCACCAATGACGGGGGACGAACTCGCTCAGCACGACCGTGATCGGTCGGTCGTCGGGCTTGCCCATGGCGTCGATGTATTTGAGGAGCGGCGCCAGCAACGATCGGTAGGGCGAGACGACGATATCCAGCTTGATGTCCGTGTCGAGCTGCTCCCAACGCCGACGGAATTCCTCGGCACTCGTATTGGAAGTCGAGATGTGGACGGCTTTCACGGTCGGCGAGACGGATCGGGCGAACGCCAGCGCTTGGAGGGCGGCGCGGTCAAGGCGGGCGATGGGCACGATCACGACCGGAGCCGGCAAGAGTAGAGCAGCGCCGTGATGAGGGGGATGAGCACGAGGACCATCCACGCGCCGTACAGGAACTTGGTGTAAGCGACGACGAGAAGCACCGTGCCGGTCACGACGGTCCCAAATATGTTGATGACCATGGAAACGCGCCAGCCGCGATTGCGCAGGCGCCGCCAACGGCGCACGAGGCCCGACTGCGAGAGTGTGAAGGCGAGGAACACACCGATCGTGTAGAGCGGGACGAGGTTGGTCACGCTCCCGCCGAAAGCCGTCAGGATCAGGCCCGCCAGCAGGGCGAGCACGATGATCCCGAAGTTGAAGGCCAGGCGCGACCCGACGTCCGCAAAATGGCGTGGCATAAAGCGGTCGTTGGCGAGGACCGACGCCAAACGCGGGAACCCGGTGAATCCGGTATTCGCGGCCAGCAACAGGATGATGGCCGTCGTGACCTGAACGGCGTAGTAGAACGGTGTGCCCGCACCCACGATCGCACGGGTCATCATGCTGTTGACGGTCTCCTGCTCGTTCAGATCCGGCTGTATGCCGATGGTCGTGGTGAGGTACGTGATCGCGAGGAAGATGGTCGAGAAGATCGTCCCCATGAGTACGAGGGTGATCACCGCATTCTTCCTCTCGGGACGGCGGAAGCTGGGGACGCCATTGGCGACGGCCTCGCTTCCGGTGAGGCCGACCGACCCTGACGCGAACGCGCGAAGGACCAATAGCAGAGTCAGGGGCGCGGTCCCCTCCGACGGAAAGGGATTCGGTGGTGCGGCCGGAGCGGGCATGTCGCCCGTCGCGATCCGAAAGAGGCCGAAGCCCACGAGCCCGTACATCGCGATCATGTACGCGTAGGTTGGAGCCGCAAACAGCAATCCAGCTTCGCGCACACCGCGCAGGTTACCGATGACCAGCAGCGCGATGAGAACCAGACCAGCTACGACGCGGTAGTCGTGCAACTCAGGTACGAAGCTCGAGATCGCGGCAACGCCCGCGGCGGTCGAGACGGCGACGGTCAACACGTAGTCGATGAGCAGAGCCGACGCGGCGACAAGACCGGCGATCACGCCGTGGTTCTCGCGGGCGACCAGATAGCTGCCACCGCCGTTGGGATATGCCCAGATCACCCGGGACTCCGAAAGAATGACGATCGCAAGAACGAAGACGACCGCGATCGCGATGGGCATCGTGAGCGACAGGGCAGCGACTCCGGCGAGGACGAGGATGCGCATCGCTTCCTCGGTCGCGTAGGCCGACGACGAGATGTTGTCGGAGGCCAGGATCGGCAAACCGGTAGCGACGCTGACGCGCTCCTCGCCCTCGGCTTCAGTCTCGAGGCGTTTGCCGATGAGGAACCGTAAGGTCGCATCCCACGCACGCCCGAGCCGGCCGGTGCGTTCCATGGTCTCCTCGGTGGCGACCCACCGGCCTCCGTGACCGCGAAGCCCACTGCCGGTTGGCCGGACGATCCGGACGTAGCGGTCGCCGACGTGCCGTCCCGGTTTGCTTACCCGCTTTTCGAGTGAAGGCGACTCCGGTCGGTCATTCACGCTCGGTGGGTCGGGTGGTCGATCCTTGGGAGTGTCGTCCTCGCCTTCGTCGTCGGTCACGTCAGGGTTGGGATTGTGGCACGGGACCGCGGGCCCGCTCTGCCGCCGATTGGTCGAGGAGCACGACCTCGCGGGCGGATGCGGCCGCCCGCCGGTCTATCGAGACAAGATGCGCGGGTGACGTCAGCACCTGGATGGTGAGTGCATCGGGCGGCGGCACCGTGAACATCGCGCGGACGGTGAGCGTGTTGCCGAAGCGATCTACCCGCGCAATGCGGATGTCATACCCGCCGGTGCGCTGCGAGCCGGCAAAGGCGGCGAGGTAGAAGCGGGTGGCGTCTGGGGTGGCAAGCCGACCAAGCCCGGTGAGTCCGAGATCGCTCGCGGCGACGACGCGGGGCCCGCCCTCGTACCCCGACTGCTGCGTAGCGCCGTGATCGGTGAACGGAATGTTCTGAGCGTCGGTCACGTCTGCCCCCGGTCCACCGCACCCGATCGTGGCGACAAGCAGGAGCTCACAGGCCGAACGCAAGGCGATCCGCGAAGATCGAGGGAAGGCCTCGTTCCCGGATCCGGCGCTGCGTCTCGTCCAACCGATACGGTGAACGATGGAAGGTCACCGTGCCCGGCGCAAGGTCCAAGACCGCGTACGCGGCACGCGGATCTCCATCGCGTGGCTGACCCACGCTGCCAGGGTTCACAAACGCGCGGGGGGCGAGCGCGTAGGGAGTGTCGTACCTCACGCGGCCGGGCTGTCCCTTGGCGTCGCCCCGGAAGAGCGAGGGGACGTGGGTATGGCCGGCGCAGCAGTGCGATGTGCTCGCAAGCCCGAGCGAAGCGGCCGCGCTCCTTGGATTCGTGACGTACTCCCACAGCGGATCGCGGAGGCTTCCGTGGCACAACGTCACGTCGCTCGTCTCGAGCGTGCGCGGAAGAGCCGCCAGCATGTCGCGCTCGGCCGAGGAGAGCCAGCTCTGATGCATCTTCGCGGCGACAGCTGCCGGCGGATTGAAGAAGTCGAGATCCTCGCCCCTGGCGACCGCTCGGTCGTGATTGCCCGCGACGATCGTGGCCTTCCGCTCGACGAGCAGCGCGAGGACGTCGGAGGGGTCAGGGCCGTAGCCGACCGTGTCGCCGCAGACCCAAAGAGCGTCGACCGGTCCCATCTGCGCGAGCACGGCCTCGAGCGCGACGAGGTTGGCGTGCACGTCGCTGATGAGGCCGACCTTCACGCCTTCGACGCCTGCTGCGCAGCGCGGATCGTGAACCGCTTCTCAGCGAGGGCGCGACCGATCACGACCGATGAGACGCCACGCGATGCGAGCGCGCGAATGTCGTCGAGGTCGCGGACGCCGCCACCGGCATGCAGCGCAACGCGGTCGCGGACCACCCCTCGCACCGCATCGACCAAGGCGAGAGGTGGGCCCGCGAGCCGACCTTCCGCCGTCAGATCGATGAGATACAGGCCGCGCACGCCGGCGAGCAGTGCGGCGCGCGCCGCCGCGAGCGCGCCCCGTCCGGTCGCGACCGCGACCAGACCCGGATCACCGCCGCGTGGTGCGAGGAATCCGGCGCGCGCCTCGATCTCGACGATGCCGCGATCGCCGAGCGCGGCGATCTCTCTCAGGAGCTCGTCGTCGCCGAACACGGCGCTCGAGAAGAGCACTCCCGCGAATCCGCGATCGATCGCCCGGCGCGCCTCGCCCACCCGCGAGATGCCGCCCGCCAGACGGCAGGGCACACCCGCGGTGCGCGCGATCCCCGCGAGGAGCTCGAGATTTGTCGACTCCCCGGTCTCCGCGCGATCCAGGTCGACGAAGTGCAGCTCCTCGGCACCCTCGACGACCAGATCCCGCGCTCGCGCGACAACGGTCTGTCCCAAACCGTCGGAGAGTCGCGCGGCGCGGACGTCGAGTGACGGCACGATCACCATGGGTGGCGCTTGGCTTCGGCCGGGGAGCGGGGGTAGCGCGACGGCGTGGCGCGCAGCTTCCGAATGACGACGAGCGATCGGCCCGGCAGCACCGCGCCGAGCCCGAGCTCCGCGGTCGGCGTGATCTTCACGATCTCGCCGCCGACGGCCGCACATGCTTTTTTCGCGCCGGCGAGCTCCGCGTCGAGCCTGCCTTTCCACGCGATCGCGTCGCCACCGATCCGAAGGAAAGGGAGGAGGTACTCGACGATCGCGCCGAGCGTACCGACAGCCCGCGCCGTCCCGACGTCGTAACGTTCGCGCCGCGCGTGCGCGAGCGCTTCCGCGCGTTCGTTCCTCACCTCGACACTGTCGAGCGCGAGTGTGCTCGTGACCTCTTCGAGAAAGCGGGCCTTCTTGCCCATCGACTCGACGAGCGTGAGGCTGGTTCCGGGGAACACCAGACGCAGGGCGATACCTGGGAATCCGGCACCGCTACCGATGTCGATGATCCGCTCGCGGCCGCTCCATTTGCGCACTCCGACGGCGGTGAACGAGTCCAGGAAATGTTTGGTCGCAATGTCGGCCGGCGTTGTGATCGCAGTGAGGTTCGTCGTCGTATTGCGTTCGATGAGGAGATCCTCGCTGGACGGCACGGGCCGTAAAGTATGGCCGTGAGGCGCGCCGTGGTCGTCTGGGCCGCGGCCGTTGTGATCTCGTGCGGATTGCTCGCCCTGCCGCTGATCGCGCTTGCCGCCACGAGCTCGGTGAACATCCAGGGCTCAGCGTTCGTCCCTCCGACGACCACGGTGCGCGTCGGCGACACGGTGTCGTGGACCAACCGCGACGCGTTCAGCCACACGTCCACATCGGACACGGGGGCCTGGAACTCCGACGTGATCAGAGCCGGGAGCTCGTTCTCGTTCACGTTCAGGGCCGCGGGGACGTTCGCATATCACTGCGCGATCCATGCATTCATGCACGGCACGATCGAGGTCCAGGCGGTGACCACGCCACAGCCGACCGCACCACCCACGGCGCCGCCAACCCCCGTACGCACCGCGCCGCCGACGATCGCGCCCACGGCCCCGCCGACGCCCGCGCCGACCGAAGCTCCGACTCCGCAGCCGACGAGCGCGACGCCGTCACCGGCTGCCACGTCTTCCGAGACCGCATCTCCATCGCCGAGCGCGGCCGCCGCGCAGCTCACGCCCGCTCCGAACGCGAGCGGTGGAGTCGCACCACTCCTCATCGGCGCCGCCGCGCTCGCCGTTGTCGTTCTCGGCGCGATCGCGCTCTTCCTCGCGCGGCGCTCCTAGCGCGACCGCTCGAAAGAGCGTCTGCCCCGCTCGCCCGATGACCTGCGACAATTGGTCCTGATGACCGTCGTGGCGCGCACTGGGCAGAGCGACGACGTGGCCGAGATCCTCGTCACCGCCGAGCAGATCGCCGCGAAGGTCCGGGAGCTCGGCGCCCGCATCGCGACGGATTACCAGAGCAAGGACCTCGTGCTCGTCTCCATCCTCAAAGGTGCGCTCCCGTTCCTCGCCGACCTCATGCGCGCGACGCCGATACCGCTCTCGCTCGACTTCCTCGAGGTGTCGTCGTACGGCGCGGGCACTGAATCGACCGGAGCGGTCCGGATCCTGAAGGACCTCGCGAACCCCATCGAGGGCAGGCACGTGCTGGTCGTCGAGGACATCCTCGACACGGGCCACACGCTCTCCTACGTCTTCGATCACCTTCGAGCGCAGCGGCCCGAGTCGGTCCGCCTCTGCGTGCTCCTCGACAAGCCCGCACGCCGCGTGATCCCGATCGAGATCGACTACCGCGGCTTCGAGATCGCCGACAAGTTCGTCGTCGGCTACGGGCTTGACTACGCCGAGCACTATCGGAACCTGCCGTTCGTCGGTGTGCTCAAGCCGGAGGTGTACGCGAGGAGATCGTGATGATCTGGCTCGCGCGGATCGTCATCGTCGCGCTGCTCTTTGCCGCGATACCGCAACGCGCCGCCGCGAGCTCGCCACTCGCCCCGCTGCCGGCAACGATACGTGTGAACATTTCCCTTCTCGGTACGAGCTACGCGAAGATCGGCTCCACGGGATCGTTGAGTGTCACGCGAGACGACGGCGCGGTGCTCTACCAGGGCCCGAAATACACGATCGCGCGGCGCGGTGTGCGCCGGCTTGCCGATCCGACCCAGACCGCGGTCAGCGTCCGCGACCCCGACGAGCGGCGCAGCCTTGCGCAGCAGTTCCGCCAGGCGCGCCTCCGCGCGCAGGTCGAGGACATTCCGATCGTGACCATCCCGTTCGAGTTCGCGATCGAGGGCGATGGCTCGGACCCACTCGCGGCGCCGCTTTTCTCGGCGCCACAGATCACGCCACTCCACTACATAGCGAGCGGCGGGCTTCTCACGTTCAACGGGCGCGCGTATCGCGGCACGCTGGACCTCACTCGCGATGACGACGGTGACATGATCGTGGTGAACCAGGTCGACACGGCCGCGTACCTGGCGTCGGTCGTCGGGTCCGAGGAGCCCACGACCTGGATGCCGGAGGCGCTCGCGGCGCAGGCCATCGCGGCGCGCACATACCTCTCGACCCACCTGGCGCGCCACGACAACTACGACCTCGAAGGCGACACGCGCGACCAGGAGTACGACGGCCTCGCCGGCGAGTCGACCTCGACGGTCAGGGCCGTCGACCGGACCGCGGGCATGATCGCCACGTACGGCGGCCGCCCGATCGAGGCGCTCTATTCCGCGAACGCGGGCGGCATCACCGAAGATAGCGAGAACGTCTACGCGAACGCGCTGCCGTATCTCCGCTCGGTCCCGTCGCCGGCCGACGACATCGCGAAGGCCTCATCGTGGGGTCACACGAGCTGGGAGTGGACGACGGAGTTCACGGCGCCGCAGCTCCGCAGCTACATCGGCGCGCGCGGCATCGACGTTGGGGACCCGCAACGGATCGACATCACGGGAGTGACCGCGACCGGACGCGTGACCTCAGCGAAGGTCATCGGGTCGACGGGAACGCGCGACATCGGCAAGGATCGGGCGCGGTATTATTTCGGCCTCCGCAGCACGCTCTTCACCGTCGCGACGCGTCCCGAAGAGACCGAGTACGTCGAGGCCGCGAACGCCGATCGCGTACGTCAGCTCGACCTTCTCGGCGCGTCCATCGAGCGGACGTTCACGGTAAGCGTCAAGGATCCCGACCGCACGATCCACACGCTCCGCGTCCTCGGGTGGCAATACCGCCTTCCGGCTCGTTTCGTGTTCACCGGCAAGGGATACGGACATGGTGTTGGAATGTCGCAGTGGGGCGCTCAGGGAATGGCACTCGGCGGCAAGTCGGCGGAGGAGATCCTGAAGCACTACTACCCCGCGGGCGCGCTCCTGGCGGTCGCGGCCTGGGCCATCGCGTTCCTGACCTGGTCCAGCGAGCCCGCCGGATATGACTTCGTCGCGCTGTATTCGGCCGCACGACTCGTCGCGACGGGCGCGGCTTCGTCGGTGACCGACGCCGACGCGCTGCTCGCGATGGAGCACGCGACCCTGCCCCAGCGCACGGTCCTGCTCAACGACCCCAACCCCCCGGCACTCGCGCTGCTCATGGCGCCGCTCGGTGCCCTGCCCCTCGTGCCCGCCTACGCGATCTGGGCGGCGCTCGGCGCGGCGGCCCTGGCGACGGCGGCATATCTGCTCGGCCGGCTCGCAGATCCGCGGCAGCGCACGCGCCTTCTCCCGTTCGCCATCCTCGCCCCGCCTTCACTCATCGCGCTCGCCGAAGGACAGACGACGCCGTTCGTGCTGCTCGCGGTCGCGGCGTCGCTCCGGACGCCGCCGCTCTGGTCGGGAGCGCTCCTCGGTCTTGCCGCATTCCGCCCGCAGCTTCTACCGCTCTTCGCGCTGGTCGCGCTGACCGAGCGTCGTCGCGCGATCGGGCTCCTCGCGATGACCGTCGGCGTCGCCCTCGTGTCGCTCGCAACCGTCGGCTTCGAGGGAATGGCGCGCTACCCCGATCTGCTCACGCGGATCGCCACCGAGCTCCGCCCGGGCGAGCTGGGCCTCGCTGCGCTCGTGCGCCGAGTCGCAGGAGGCGAGGACCTGGTCTTGAACACCGCGCTCGCCGCTGTGATCTACGCGCTCGGCGCGATCGTCGTGCTCGCGCGCTCGCGGATGTTCACGACGCGCGCTGTCGATGCGTCGACCTGGTCGATCCTCGCGGCGCCGCACGCGCTCCTGCACGACGGCGTCATGGCATATCCCGCAGTGGCGCGAGCCGCGACAACGACAGGCACGACCCTTCTCTGGGTCGGCTCGGGCATCGCCGTCGCGTTGATCCAACAGGCGGGAATTCCGGTCGCGCCGCTGTGGCTGCTCGCTTTGTGGCTCTCAGCCGCGAATGTGGCGGATACCGTCGATTAGTCCTCGTCGCTTCGGTTTCGCTCTGTTATTCGTCGGAGCTGCCGTATCGGGTCCCAGCCGGATGGTGGTCGCCTGCTGGGGGAGAACCACGGATAGCCAGCTGCCATCCACTTTTCACGCAGGACTAGGTATCGGGCGGGCCGCGCAAGTACGTCCCCGCCCGCGGCGTCCTCGTATCCGAAGTGCGTTCCACACGATGAGCAGATTTCGAACGAGCCTGAGTCGCCGCGCCATGGTGGCTGCCTGAGGTCCGGGTAGCCACAGACCGGGCACACGTGGCTTGGCCGATCGAACGCCAGGGCGACTACTCGCCCTTGAACTTCTGCGAGTTCCCCATGTGCGGCCAAACCCGCTCTTGCGCGATCGCCAGCAGCTGCTTGGTGTGATTCCGATCGTGAGAGACCCACTCATGGAGTAGGTCGCGCACGGTGAGGCGCCCGGCCATCGGATGCTCGATGCCCTTGGCGAGATCCGGCGGTTTCAGCGAACGAACGAGATTGATGCTGTCGTTGCGGACACCCATGAACTCCATCCAGAGGCTCTGGCCTATCCGCGCGCAATCGTTCCGTTGCCTCGCAACCTCAGCCTGGTCCCACGAGCTGGTCTTCTCTTTGCCGGCCAGGATCTCGCGGATGCGGCCGGCGAATCCACGCTTCTCGGCCTCGACCAGGTGGCCGACGACCTGGTTGGCGCACCACTCCTTTTCGTCGAAGTGCCAGCCGCTGTCGGCGTCAAGGGCTGCGAGCTCGGCCTCGATGAGCGCACACGTCGCCTCGAGATACTCGGCGACCTGATCGGTCGTGAGCTCGGACGTCGTGGTCATGTGACGAGCTGTGGTGCGCTCCGGATGGGGATCTTCACCTTGAGCACGACGTTACCGTCCGCGCGCGACTCGTGCGTCGACTCACCGTGGAGGAGCTCGAGACGCTCGCTGCGCCGAATGCCCGACTGGAGCTCGCCGTCGGGCGGCAGCTCCTTGCCGTCGCTCTGAAGGAGAACGTCGAGGGTGTCCTCCTTCCACTGGAGGCCAAGGACGATCTCTTTCGCCTGGGCCTTGTCGATCCGCTCGACGAGCGAGTCTTGGATCAGGCGGAAGATCGCGACCTCGTCGTCGGACGGCAGGCGGCGGTCGCGGCCGGTGCTGGAGAAATCGATGCGTACACCGTGCTTGTCGATGAGCGTCTGGACATAGCGACGCAGTGTGGGAACGAGACCGAGGTCGTCGAGGATCATCGGCCTGAGCTCGAAGATGAAGCCGCGCAGCTCCTGCAGCGTCTTGTTGACCATCTGCCGGAGCGAGGCGAGCTCGCCCCGCGACTTCTGCGCATCGACATCGAAGAGACGCTCGCTGATCTCCGACTGGAGGACGACGTTCGCCATCGCTTGCGCCGGGCCGTCGTGCACCTGGCGCGCGATGCGCTTGCGTTCTTCTTCCTGCGTGTCGACGACGGCCTGAAGAAGACGGCTCTCGTCGATGAGCGGCGCGGTGTCAGGCGGAAGCGGCGGAGCCGTGTACTCGGAGAGCTGACGCTGCGCCGCGGCGAGGATCTGGGCACTGCGGTCGATGAGCTTGCGCTTCGACTGGAGGGAGTTGAGCTGACCTTCCATGGTCATGCGGCGGGCCATCGCGGCGGCGTGCTCGTCCGTCGCGCCGAAGATCTCCTCGCGCTGGAAATTCCCCGGATTCCTGCGAACCTCCTCGACCTTGGCCTTCATCTGGTCTTCGCGCGACTTGAGGCGGTTTACCTCGGTCTGCGTCGACTCGACGAGAAGATCGAGCTCGCGGATCTCGGCGGTCACCTTCTGCTGCTCGGTCGCGATCTCCGCGAGGACGCTGGGTGGTGCCATGGTCAATTACCGATCTCCGGTCCCTTGATCCAACCTTGCCGGATCGCGTACACGACAGCCTGCGTGCGGTCGTTCACCGACAGCTTGCGCAGGATGCTCGACATGTGATTCTTCACCGTCTGCTCGGAGATAGCCAGCGCGTAAGCCACCTCCTTGTTCGTCATGCCTTGAGCGATGTTGTCCAGGATCTGCACCTCACGGGGCGAAAGCGGCGCGAAGACGTGCGTCGAACCTGGACCATACACGGAAAGCTCGCGGAACTCAGCGAGGACCTTGGACGCGACCGCCGGCCTGCTGAAGATCTTCTCGTTGATGATGAACTGGCCGGCCCGCACCTTGCGGATGGCGTCGATGAGCTCGGTCGGCTCGCAGTCCTTGTGGAGGTAGGCGGCCGCACCGGCTCGGATCGCCTCGAAGAGGATCTGCTCCTGATCCTGGGCGGTCAGGATGACGACGCCCACGGCCGGGAGCTCGCGGCGCACCCGCTGCGTGGCCTTGATGCCGGATAAGCGTGGAAGATCCACCTCGATGACGAGCACGTCCGGCTCGAGCTCGTTCGTCTTCGCGACCGCCTCTTCACCGTCGGAAGCGACGGCGACGATCTCCATGTCCGGTTCCTTCTCGATGACCTGCCGGATTCCCATTGTCGTGATCCGACTCGCGTCGGCCAGAAGGATCCGGATCGCGCGCTCGGGCCTCTCGCTCATTCCTGCTCCTTAGTCCGCTCGTTGCGACGTGGGCGGAGCGGCTCGACCTTCTTTTCGACGGGCAGGAGCAGCGTGACCGCCGTTCCCTTGCCCGGTGTTGACTGGATCTGAAGCGAGCCCCCGATGAGCTCGGCGCGCTCTCGCATCGAGAGGAGGCCGACTGACTTCTTGTGACGGGCGGCCTTCACGAGGTCGAAGCCCATTCCATCGTCGGTCACGTGCAGCACCCAACTCTCATTCGCGCGCGACCAGGCAAGCCCGACGGTGCTGGCGTGCGCGTGTTTGTGGACGTTCTGCAGCGCCTCCTGCATGACCCGGTAGACGGCGAGCTCTTCCATCGGGGAGAGCCCGGTGTCCTTGAGATCGAGCTGGCTACCGACCTTGATGCCGCAGCGGGCTTCCCACTCCGAGGCGTAGTTGCGGATCGCCTCCGCGAGGCCGAGCTCGGTGAGCTCGGGAGGACGAAGGTCGTAGATCATCGCGCGCACCGAGTCGAGCGATCCACGGAACTGGCCCTTGAGATTCGCAAGCTCGGTCTTCAGGGTCTGACGGACCTCGGCCGGAGCGCGCTCCGTGATGCGCTCGAGGTACTCGACTTCGAAGATCGCGTTCGCAAGCACCTGGGCCGGACCGTCGTGGACGTCCCGGTAGAGACGCTCGCGCTCGGCCTCGAGGCTGCCGAGCACGCGCTGGGCGACCTCGACCGACACGTCGTCGCTGTCCGACGACGGATCGATGCCCGAGCCGAGCAAATAGGCAGCGCTCGACTCGATGTGCTGGATCACGAGCTGCAGCTGCTTGAGACGACGGTAGTCACGCTGGGTCTCCTCATCGAGCTCCCCGTGCGTCGTCTCGCGCGAGCGGTCCTCGGCGTGTTTCTGATAGGTGCGACCGTACTTTTCGACCTGCTGCCGGAGAGTCCGGACGTCACGCCGCAGCGCGTCGACGATCGCGTCGAATTGCTCATCGAGATCGTCGGATGCTCGCGCAACGCGGACTGGATCGCTCATCGGCGGTCAGTCTAGCGGCGCTCAGCGCGAATTCGGGACGATGAAGAGCACGTATGACGCGCTCTCGGTGACGATCGACCATCCCAGATCGCGTGCGCGTACCGCGAGGGGCGAGCCGGGCTTGACCAGAAGCGCTCGCGCACCGCGCCGTGCGAGAACATCACGCCAAGTGGGACCAAGAGAGACGAGGGTCTCGTAGTCGCGGAGGGCATCACCGGTGTATGGGAAGAGTCGGCCATCGATAAAGACCGGAGTTGCAGGCGCGTACCAAATCAGGAAACCGCCCCAGTCGTAGTCGTTCACGACGCCTGGGCCGGGCGGCAGAGACGAAAGCGCGCCGGCCGGATACGCCGTGAGGTTCGGCTCGCCACGCGCCACAAGACCCGCACCCACGATCGCCGCGAGCGCGACGACGAGCGTCGCGACGTCGATACGGGGCGATGGGACACGCGGGGCGAAGTCGGGGAGGCGCACGTTGATGCGAAAGTGCGCCGCGATCGCACCAATGGCCGCGGGCGCGTGCGCCGCGAGATATGGAGCGGAGGCGACCGCGAAGAAAGGCGTGTGACGCGCGGCGGTCATGGAAACGAAGAGCACCGGGACGAGAAGCGCGACATCGCGCAGTCCCGCCGGACGCGAGAGCTGCGCAGTCACGAGAACGGCGAGGACGATGAAGGCGAACAGGAAGCCGTATGGCTGTGTCACGTCGGGCACGCCCTCCTCCTGGATGACCCGAGGCGGCGAAAGGAAGTGGCCGCTTGCGGAGGTCCAGATGGAGATGCCCGACGGCGTGAGGAGCGTCACCGCGATGCAGGCGGCCACGACACCGACCGCAACGCGGCGCGCATCCGGTCGGCGAAGCCAGAGCTCGGCGCAGGCTATCGCCGTCACGGCGAGGCCGAGAGCGAACGAGGCGTGGAGATTCGCCCATACCAGGATGAGCGCCGGCGCGGCGATGAGGACGCGCGGTCGCTCGGCCGACATCCGCAAGAGAAAGATGAGGACAGCGAAGCAGCAGAGGCCCATGAGCTGCGGGCGCTCGGTCCACGCGAAGCGCGTCAGCGCGATCGCGGGGAGTGCCGCCATCGCGGCGACGATCGGCCGGCGCTGCGCGTGGAGCGCCGTGGCGACGATGAGCGTCACGATCGCGGCGACGAGGACAGCGCGCAGCACGATGATCCCGTTCCAGCCGAGAGCCGCGTACGCCTCATACCAAAGGACCTGACCCAGCCACTGATCCGTGAGTACCGGCAATCCGTTCACCGACCACGAAAACGTGTCGACCCGGGCGAGACCGTCGGTCAAGGTCTGACGCCCCTGCGCGAGGTGCCAGAAGAGATCGGGATCGCCGACGGTCGCGAGAGTGGATAGCGCGCCGAAGATCCCGCCCGAGAGGAGCGGCAGCGACCACGAGAACGCGCGGGTCACGGCCGTGCCAGGACGATCCATCGACCAGCGCTATCTGTGGAACGCACCCGCCAGCCGTCCTCACGCAACGCGACCGCGAGCGGACGCTCTGGGCGGAGGAGCAGCTCGCTCACCTTGTATTTGTCGAGAAGGTCGCGCCAGCCCGGCCGGAGCGAGACAAGCGCGCGATAGTCGTCGAGCACACCGCCGAGGTACGGCACGTAGCGTCCATCGATGAACACCGGGCGCTCCGGCAGATTGAAGATGAGGTAGCCGCCCCAGTCGTACTCGTTCAGGAGAACGCCGTGTTCCTCGCGGAGTGCATCGAGCGCCGCGGCGGGATACGCGCGCGCGTCGGGATGAGTCGGGGCCGCGAGCGCGCTCGCGAGTGCGGCGATGACGAGCACGACAGCAATGGGCAGGCGCACCGGTGCCGGCAGCTCGTATCCGCGCCACCGTGGCACGAGCGCGGTGAGGCGCGCGCCGAGAAAGGCCGTCGCCGCGAAACAGAAGAAGAGCATCTGTCGCTGGGCGGTGAAGGCGAGATAGAGGAGGGGCGCCAACAGCATCGCCTCGAGGAGCGAACCACCGCGGAGGAGCGCGCTCCCGATCACGAGCAACACGAACCCGGCGAACAGGGCGCCCGCCGGCGTCACGACGTCCGGCGGAAGGAACTCGGTCAGGAAGCGCGGCGGGTTCAGGAAGTCCTCGCGCGCCGCGCCAGCGAGCTCCAGCGGCGCGGGGTTGAGGAACGTGACCGCGACGCACGCGATCGCCGTCAGAACGAGTGGGAGCCCGCGCCGTCCTTTCGTGAGGAGGCCCTCGGCCGCGAAGATCGCGACGACCGCGAGGCCGAGGAGATACCCACCATGCAGATTCGTCCACACGAGAAAAAGCGGCGGGAGGATGAGCAACCGTCGCGAGAAGCCAACGGGCAACGAAAGGAGGAGATCGAGGAGCGCGGGAAAAAGGGCCAGCGTGAAGAGCTGCGGCCGGTCGGTCCACGTGATCTTGGAGACGAGCAGGGCCGCGGCGACGAGTGGCAGCGAGATCCACCAGGCGGCTCCACCCCGGCGCGCGAGTCGCACGACAAAGAAGGCCGCGAGCGCGATGAGCGTCGCGCGGAGGACCGCGACACCGGCCCACCCCGCCGCCGTAAACGAGCCCGCGAAGGCGAGCTGCCCGAGCCATTCCCCGACCCCGAAGTGCATGCCCGCGACCGTCGAGGAGAAGATGTCCTGCCGGAGGAACGCGTGGTGGTCGAGCATCCACCGGCCCATCGCGAGCTGCCAGTACGTATCGGAGTCGGTCGACGGCAGGCCCACCGCGATGATGAAGGCCGCACCCGCAACCGCGAGCGGGTACGCGCTCGCCGAGAGGTTCGCGGCTAGCGGTCGCGGCGCAGTAGCCATCGGACCGTGAACGCCGCGACGTCGCGCATCGCGAGGAACGCTCCGGCCGGCGTGACGCCCTCCGCGATGCCCGCGATGCGCGGCCGGTGAGGGATATCGATCTCGCGGACGACGCGGCGGCGCGAACAGAGGGTGATCAGTATCTCGGCCTCGGAGAAGTTCGACTCGCTGCGCGGCGGAGCGGACCGCAGCTCCTCCGCGCGGTAGAGCTTCACGCTGTCGATGTCGTGCACGGGCAACCGGAAGATGCGACGCAGCAGACCCGAGTACAGCTGTGCGATGACCACACGGCTTGCGGGATCGCGTCGCGGGACGCGGCGACCGACGACGAGCGCGGCGCCATCGCGGATCCCCCACATCGGTTCGAGCGCCGCGGCCGGCACCTGACCATCACCGGGAGTGAAGTAGATCCATTCGCCACGTGCCTCGGCGTAGAGGCGTTTCATCGTGAGAGGGATGCCCTCTCGCGACGGATTGCGCAGGAGTCTGAGCTCCGCTACTTCCGCGCAGGAGCGCTGGAGCTCGGCCCAGGTGCCGTCCGTGCTGCCGTCGTCGCACACGATCAGCTCGAAGCTCGAGGCGAGAGCGCGCGCGGCGTCGCGGTGGCCTCTCACGACCCCGGCCACCGTGACCTCCTCGTTGTGGGCAGGGATCACGATCGAGAGCTGGATTGCGTCACCCTAGGGCACGGCGGCTGCGCCGCCGGTGTCCGGCGAGGCGCGAATCAGGCAAAAGATGTTGCCGCGGACCGCGTAGATCCGGAGCGTCCCGCGCTCGATGGGCGGGGCGAGCCATGACACCGGATCGCCTCGATAGAGCCCGTCGTACGCCGAAAAATGCGCTGCCTCCAGGACGATGCTTTTCGCGCCGTAACGCATGGCCACGCACGCCGCGGTGTCCAGGCCGTCCGCGGGGGTGACAACGACGGGCCGCTCCGCGATCCAGCGCCAGGCCGCGCCGTCGATCGCGAGGAACGATCCGGCCGGGATCGCGTCCAGCGCGGCGACCCGCGCGCGATACCCCTCATTGAACGTCGCGTCCCACGTCGTGAGTCCGACCACGGCAAGCGCGACCGCGGCGGCGACCGTGCCGCCGACGGCGAGGCGACGAGTCGCCGCATCGCGACGCTCGAGCCAGCGCTCGCCGCCGAGCGCGACGAGACCCATCGCGAATGGATAGAACGCCGCCAGCGAGTGGAAGTACGAGCCCCGCGTCGCGTGGAGCGGCCACACGAAGCTCTCCGCCACATAGATAAGGAGTGCGAGACCGGCGAACGCGCGCACGGAGGGGCGCTGCCAGCCGCCCTTCAGCCCGAGCGCCAGCGGGAATGCAAGGAACGCCATGAGTCCGAACAGCGCAACCATGAAGTCCGACCAGAGCGCGCCGAGCCGCGTCGTAACGATCGTGGCCAGCTCGGCGGTGCCGGTCGGCGTGATCGCGAAGAAGTCCTCGTACCGCGCGAGGAACAGAGTGCGCGCGAGAAGGTCGGGCGATCCACCGAGGGCGACTCCGCGCAGGAGCCACGCGGCGCCGATCGCGAGCGCGACGGCGCTGCCCGCGACGCCGGCCGCGCGAGAGGATGGCCGCATTGCGAGGGCCAGAAGCGCGACGCCGAAGAGCGCGCCCTCGGCCCGGGCGAGGAACAGAAGTCCGACCAGAAGGCCACATATCGCGCCGGCACGCAGGTCACCCGTCGCCGCGCGTGCGAACACGATGAAGAACATCGTCCCGATGAGGGCCGCGATGGCGAACGAATCGAGCGTGACCCACGCGGGCGCGAACGCGCCTCCGCTGAGGCCCGCCAGGGCCGCGGCCACCAGCGCGGCGCGGGACGAGGCTCCGATCGACCGTGCCGCGGCGTACGCCACCGCGGGAACGAAGGCCGCGACGGCGACGATCGCGGCCTGAGCCGAGCGGAATGTTCCGAGGAGCGGCTCCAGGACTGCGATGCCGGTGGCCTGCACGACGGTGGCAAGCGGCATCCAGAAGCGGTGGCTCGCGATCGGAAGCGGGTCCAGGTGCGGCGCTTCGAGAAAGTTCCAGATGAAATCGGCGGTGAGACCTTGACCGTGAGCGAGCCGGCGCGCGACGTCGACGTAGTAGAAGGCGTCGGTAAAGCCTGGTTGGATCACGACGAACGCCGCGGAGAGCACGCGGAACGCGACGAACGCGAGCGAAAGGCCGATGAGCCCGCGGCTCACGCGGCCGCACCGATGCGTTCGGCGCGTTGCGTGCGGAGGTAGAGCACGCCACCGACGACGATCACCGAGAAGACGCTGACCGCTCGGTCGAGCACGGCGACGGCGACCGCGTCGTTCTGGGCGAGACCGAATCCGGTCGTCAACACATACACCATCGCGATCTCGACGAACCCGAAGCCCGCCGGAGTGAGCGGCACGGTCGTGAGGAGCGAGGACGAGACGGCCACAAAGATCACCTGCGACGGCGGAAGGTAGAGCCCGAGCGCGAGGAGAACGAGCAGCAGACGGCTCGTCTCGAGGAACCAAACGAGGAGCGTCATCGGCCCGGCGACGGGCAGTGCGCGAAAGCTATGAAGGACTCCCTCTCGGAAGAGCCGTCCGATGCGGCGGACCTCCGCGGGAAAGAACCGCCCGAGCCGCGGACCGATCGCGTACAGCCCGACCAGGCCGATCAGGATGACCAGGCCGAGCGCGCTACCCGTGACATAGAGGACGTTCAGGTCCGGCAAGATCGTGCGTCCGAACGCCACGTAGCCGTCGACGACAAGCAGGCCGAACACCACAAAAAGGTCGAGAAGCCGCTCCGCGACCACCACTCCGACCGTGCGCGAGAGCGATATGCCGAACCGGCGCTTCACCAGATAGCTCCGGTACAGATCGCCGAGCTTTGCGGGCACCAGACAGTTCACGAACCACCCGAGGAGGAGGATTTCGAGCAGGTCGCGCCCGAAGATCCGCGTGCCGCCCTCGCGCAGCAGTCGGGCCCATCGGATGGCGCGCACCGGGAACGACAGGTAATACACGACGAGCGCCGCGACGACGAACACCGGATCCGCCCGTCGCAAGGTGCCGAACGCTTCCGACCAGTCGACGTTCCGGGCGAAGTAGGCGATGAGCGCGATCGGGATCACGGTCGAGATCAGCTCGCGCCAGCCGAACAGCTGGCGTCGAACGGCCAGCTCGTCGGTGCGCCCCGCCGCGGCGGCAAGCTGCTCGATCGTCGGGTCCTCGACGTGCGTCGAGGGCCGCTCTTTCAACGAGTCGGGCTCGAGCTCTTTCGTCCGAGCCACTTCCGCAATCGGTCGTACCGGGTGAAGACGTGGACCCCGCCTCCGGAGAGCCGCCCTTCGGCGACGCCCTGACGGAGCGAGTCCAGGAAATCGGCGCGCCCCGCAAAGTCGGGCATCTCCACGAAGGCACGCCCGATCTCCACGGCGCGGTGCGCGTCGCTCCCGGCCGTGCCGACGATGCCGTGCGTCTTCGCGTACGCGGCGGCCGAGCGGTTGTTCAGGAAGATCGCCTCGCGAGCGTTGAAGATCTCGAGCGCGTCGATCTGCGAACGGAGTCGGTCCAGCGCGGGGCGGCGCATGTGATAGCGCCGATTGATGCTGAAGGGGTGCGGAACGATGGCGAGTCCGCCCTGATCGTGGATGCGGGCGATCGTCTCTTCCCCGGTCAGGTCACGCGGTATCGCGCGGTCGAGGAACAATCCGATGATCTCACCGTCGCGCGAGCTGATCTCTTCGCCGATGATGACGCGAAAGCCATCCGCCAGCTCCCGCAGCCGAAGGCCGCCCTCGATGGTGTTGTGGTCGGTCGCGCAGATGACGTCGATGCGCGACGCGCGCACGGCGCGAGCCTGCTCGGCGATAGGAGTGCGGCTGTCCGGCGAAGCCTCGCAGTGCGTGTGCATGTCCACGCGAACCCGCTTGGCCTCGGTTCCTATGTGACCCTTCCTTTTTCGTGCGCATCCTCGACGACGGCGCGCACGCGCTGGCGAAATCGTGACACATCGAAGCGGCGCGACGAGTCGCGAAGGGCTTTCGGTTGGAAACGCGCGCGCTCCGCGCGGAGCACACCCTCGGCGAAGGCCCGCGGCTCGGGCACGTCGACCAGGACGCCCTCCTCGCCATCGCGGACGATGTCGAAAACCCCGCCGGCGGCCAGGGCGACGACCGGCGCGCCCGAGGCAAGGGCTTCGGCGCAGACGATCCCGAAGTCGTCCTCGGCCGGGAATACGAGGCCGCGCGCAGACGCCAGCAGCGAACGGAGGGTCGCGTCGTCGGCCCGTCCGGTGAATACGACGTTCTCGCCGGCCATGCGCTCGAGGGCTCCGCGCTCGCGGCCTTCGCCGACGACGAGCAGGCGCAATCCGATCTCGTTGAATGCACGAACCGCGACGTCGGCGCGCTTGTACGACGAGAGTCGGCCGACGAAGAGCCAGAAGTCACCGCGTTCGTCGTTCGCCGCGAACGAAGCGACGTCGACCGGGGGATGGACGATCTCGATGGTGTTGGCCGCTACGCCGTAATACCTCTCGATCCGACCCCGCACCACGGTCGAGTTCGCCATCCATCGATCGAAGCGTCGCGCCGCTCTCTGGTCATCGTCCCGCAGCCGGCCGAGCAGCTCGCGCACGAGCGGCACGAGCGGTTGTGGGACTTCCTCCTGTAGGTACCGTTCGCTCCAGTCGTACAGGTAACGCGTCGGGGAGTGGCAGTACGCCACCGCAACGGTGCGATCCGCGAGGCCAATCTCCTTTATGAACGCGCTCGTGGAGACGAGAGCGACGTCGGTCTCGGGCGGCACACGCAGCGCGCGGGCGGCGTTCGGATAGAGCGGCAGCAGCAGGCGATGGCTCTCCCCAAGCAGGAGCCATTGGAGATAGCTCGTTCGAAGATTCCAACCGGGCAGATCCCCATAGCGCCGACGATCGTGGAAGAACGTGTAGACGGGGGCCGCGGGCCACATCTCGTGAAAGGTCTCGACCACGCGCTCCGCGCCCCCGTGCGCGACGAAATACTCGTGCGCCAGGGCGAGCCTCATCGGCCAAAAATGCGCTGCCGCGCGACGAGCGCCGCGAAGACCGGCAGGACGCGCTGGCGACGCCAGCGGTGCGGCTCGAAGGCGAGCCGCCAGAGCCACTCGAAGCCGATGGCGTGGACGATGCGCGGTGGCACGCGCACGCGCCCCGCCAGCTGATCGAAGACCCCTCCGACCCCGATGGCGGTCCGAACCGATGGGAGGAGCGGCAGATTCCGGGCGATCCAGCGCTCCTGCGCCGGCATGCCGTAGGCGACGAGGAGGACGCGCGCACCGGTGTCCTCGATCCGCCGGCGGATCGATTCGTCGCTCTCCGGCGCAGGCGACCCCGCATACGTGCCCGCTACGCGGAGCGACGGGATCCGCCGCACCAGCGTCGCGGCCGCGCGGTCGGCAACGCCCGGCGCCGCGCCGAGCAGGAAGACTGGCCCGCTCGCGAGCTGAAGGACGGCGGGCACGAGCAGACGGCCGGGGACTCGACCGGGCAGAGGATCGCGCAGGACGCGCGAGGCGACGAGGACCCCGGTCCCATCGGCGACGACCAGCTCGGACGCTAAAGCGATCTTCGCGAGCTCGGTATCGCGGCGAGCGAGCATGACGAACTCGGGATTCGCCGTTATCGCGAAGGTCCGTTGGCCGGCGGCATGACGTTCGATGATCCGTTCCGCTGCTGCGGCAAGGTCGACACGGTCGAAGCCCACGCCAAGGATGTCGACGCGCCGCGGCGCCAAGGCTCGCTCGCTAGTGGACTGCGACGAGGCTTCTGCGGAAGAAGTCGAGATGCTCGAGCGCGAGACCCGTGCCCTTGGCGACGCAGTAGAGCGGGTTCTCGGCTACGTAGCAGGCGACGCCGGTAACCTGCGTCAAGAGCTTGTCCATGTTGCGTAGGAGCGCGCCGCCGCCGGACAGGACCATTCCCTTGTCGATGACGTCGGACGCGAGCTCGGGCGGCGTTTCCTCGAGAACGGCCTTCACCGCACCCATGATCTGCTGAAGAACGGGATCCATCGCTTCGGAGATCTCGTTCGACCCGATCGTGATCGTTCGCGGCAGACCGGCGATGAGGTCCCGCCCGCGCACCTCCATGGTGAGCTCGGGATCCATCGGCAGCGCCGAGCCGATCTGGATCTTCACGTCCTCGGCGGTGCGCTCGCCGATCATCAGGTTGTAGCGCTTGCGAACGAAGTTCGCGATCGCTTCGTCGAGCTTGTTCCCGGCGGCGCGGACGCTCCGCGACACCACGATGCCGCCTAGGGAGATGACCGCGATCTCAGCGGTCCCGCCGCCGATGTCGATGATGAGATTCCCGGATGGCCCCGATATCGGGATGTTCGCGCCGATCGCGGCGGCGAGCGGCTCCTCGATGAGATGCGCCTCGCGCGCGCCGGCTCGGATCGCGGCATCCTTGACGGCGCGCCGCTCGACGCTCGTGACGCCGGATGGAACGCAGATCATGAGCTGGGGCTGGAAGATGCGGACCTGGCCACACACCTTGTTGATGAAGTACCTGAGCATGTACTCGGTGCCGAGCATGAGCCTCGCCTCCTCGCCTACGGCGACGATCCGGGGCCGGTTCGAGCCATCCTCCTTCGCCAGCGCGACGACTGATGGCTCGGTGAGCACGATCCCCTTCCCACGGACGTAAACGATGACGTTGGCGGTGCCGAGGTCGATGCCGATCTGGCGGGAGAACACGCGGTGAACTCTAACGGGCTAAAAGACCGAAAGGTGCGCTAACTCGTTACGCACCGACCGCTGTGAGAACGAAGTCGGTTGCAAATCCAAGGAGGAGCCCGGCCAGGATGCCCCACGTCGTCATGTCTTTGTGACCGAGCTTTCGTGCGACGGCGAGCAGCTCGATCACGACATACAGGATGGATCCTGCGGCGAGTGCCAGGAATGCCGCGAAGACCGACTCGTTCTGAAAGGACTGACCGATGATCGTCCCGACGAAAGTCGGACCGCCCGCGATCAGGCCGAGCGCCCCTAGGAAACGCCAGCTTGGGAGGTGCGTTTCGCCGGCGAGGGGCCCGACGATGCCGAAGCCCTCCGTCGCGTTGTGGAGCGCGAACCCGATGACCAGGACCAGGGCCAAACGAAGCTGTCCGCCAGCCGCGGACTGGCCGATCGCGAGACCCTCTGAGAGATTGTGGAAACCGATCCCAAGCGCAATGAAGAAGGCAAGGCGCTCGGCGGGCCGTAACCGTGCGATCGGGCCGGTCCGAAGCTCACGAACGTCCGCCGCGCCCGGTCCAAAGCGCACCGTCGCGCGGGCACGGCGCGCGAGCCACAGGTCGTAGTACACGAGGCTCATCAATCCGACGGTCAAAGACACCGCAAAGACAACGGCGAGCCAGCCAAAGTGGAGCCAGGCTCCGCCGCCCTTGGCCTCCGCGAGCGCCGCCTCAACCGGCTCGATCCCCTTTGCGAGGACGTCCCAGAAGAGAAAAAGGAGAATGCCCGTTGCGCCGGCGTTCAAAAGCGACCGCATACGGTTGGATGCGCCGCGCAGACGGCCGAGCGGCAGGCCCAGGAAAACGGTGAAGCCGGCGATCGCGCCGAGCGCGAGGATCTCGCCCATCGACATCGCGGCTCTCTTCCACTCCCGGTGCGATACTCGCCGCGGGGGCGCTCCTCTTTTGGTCGCCCTAACGGCTAAGGTGAGCCTAACGATTTCCGACTGCGGAGGTCAACAATTACCACCTCGCCCGCCGTGGAGGAGTATCTCCAGGCTATTTACACGCTCGCCGATGAGAACGGGCACGTCGTCTCGGCGCGCCTCGCGGAATTCCTAGGCTTCTCAGCTCCGGCCGTTTCGGAGATGGTCCACCGGCTCGAGCGCGAGGGTCTGATCGCCCTCGACGACCGTAAAGAAGTGCATCTTACCAAGACAGGAAAGCGGCACGCCGACTCGGTCGTCCGTCGCCACCGCCTCGCCGAACGGTTCCTCGTCGAGGTGCTCGGCTTTGAGTGGTGGAAGACCCACGAAGAGGCGGAGCGCCTCGAGCATGCGATGTCGCCAGAAATGGAGCAGCGCATCCAGAACGTGCTCGGCGATCCGCAGACCTGTCCGCACGGAAATCCGATGCCGGGCGTGATGGGGCGCCCGACGAAGCCGCTCGAGCGCGTGATCCCGGGGACCACGGCCACCGTCGAGCGCATCCCCGATCAGTTCGAGCACGAACCCGGCTTCCTCGAGTACCTCGACTCGCAAGGGCTTCGGCCCGGCGTCGACATCATGGTCATCGACCTGCGGCACGGCGAGCCGATCCGTGTCATGGTCGATGGGACCGAGCGGACGATCCGCGCGGACTGCGGCCAGAAGGTTTGGGTACGAGCATGAAAGAGACGCCCGCGATATACGTTCAGGGCGAGGGCAGCTACTGGCTCGCGCACGTTCCGGTGCTCCGTGGATGCATTGCCTCGGGGACGACGCGCGACGGAGCGATCACGAATGCGCGGCGCGCTTTCCGCGCGTACCTCGAGCTCCTCGACGCGCGTGGTGTGTCGATCGAGCACTGGAAAGACCTGGACCCCGCGACCTTCGAGGTGCGCGAGCTGCCAGCCGATCGCGTCGTGCCCGAAGACATCGGGCTGCTCGAGGAGCACGAGCTCCGCGACTTCCTGCACCAGTTCGAGGCCTCGCGCGCCGCGCTCATGTCTCTGGTCCGCGAGATCTCACCCGAGGAGATCGAGCGGAAACCGACCGAGACGATGTGGAGCGTGCGCGAAGCACTGGAGCACGTGATGCTCACCGAAGCCGATTTCTTGTCGCGGCTCGAGAAGTGGCCGGCCGACCCGTACAACACGCTGCAGGCCGTCCATCGCCTGGTCTTCCAGCGATTCACCGTGATGGAGCCAGCAGACACCGCGCTCGATCACGTGGTGATGGGACGGCGGTGGACGACGCGGAAAGTGATGCGGCGGATGCTCGAGCACGAGTTCGAGCATTTCGGGCACATCAAGGAGATCGTCGCCGCGCTTGGAGCGAACCGCCCGCCGGAATGAGCTACCGAAGTGCGTCGCGAAGGAACGCGAGCACGCGCGCGCGGTACTCGTCCGGGAACGCGTTGATCGCACCGACGTGGCCGCCGCGCGGCGCGACCCACAGGTCCTTCGGTTCTCCGGCGGCCGCGAACAGCCGGCGGGCTCCATCGAGCGGCGTCGTCGCGTTGTCGTCGTCCGCGGAATGGATGAGCAGGATCGGTCGGGGCGATATCCGTGAGATCGCATCGAGCGGGCGGGCCTTCGTTACGTCCACCCCGACCATCGCGTTCACCGCCGGGACGCCGAGCGGCGGAACTGGCAGTCGAAAGGGCCCGACATCAATGACACCGAGACGTGCGAGCTGGAAGTCCTGGTCGGTCCACGCACTATCCGCGACGACCGCCGCGATCCGCGGATCCAGAGCGGCCGCGAGGATCGCTGCGCCGGCGCCCAGCGAGATCCCGAGCACCGCCACGTGGTCCGTGCGGAACACTTCGCCCGCGGTCTGTACGGCTGCCACGATGTCGCGCGGCTCCGTCGCCCCCAGTCCGATCGTGGCACCGCCGCTTCGCCCTGCGCCGCGCAGATCGAGGAGCAGCGCGTTGTAACCGGCGTCATGGAGGAATCGCGCCCACGGCACCATCTCCGCCCGCGAGGTCTTGAAGCCGTGGACGAGAACGATCGCCGGCGCGCCGACTTTCGCGAGCGCGAGCCACGCCCGGATCGGCGTGCCGTCGGTCGATTCGAAGGTGACGTCCGCGACGCTGAGGCCGGCCGGCACGCTCGGCTCCGAGTGCTGTGCCGAGACAAGCGAGTACGCACGAGCGACCGGGAGAAGCACCCAGGCAAGGATCGCAAGGACGATGAGGACGGCGGAGACACGCTTTACCGCTTTGATTTCGCCCAGCCCGCCGCAGAAGCCGCACGCCGTTCGATGATCCCGCGCTGGTCCGCGCGGACGTCCGGAAGATCCGCCGGGTCGAAGGCGCGGAGCTCGACGAGCTCGCTCGACAACCGCTCAATGCCTCCGACCGGCCGGTACGCATACACGATCTCGACGCGTTGCCAGCGATAGCCCTGATTTGCTTCGAGGATCGGCCCGACCTCGATGTCGATACCGGTCTCCTCGCGGACCTCTCGCGCCAGCGCCTCTTCCAGCCGCTCGCGCGGCGAGAGGAACCCACCCAGGAAACGCCACTCCGGGGCACCAAAGCGATGGCGCGCCAGGATCACGTGGCCGTTTGGATCGACGCCAAGCCCAACGACACCGACGAGAAATCGCGCCTGCGTGCGGTCCAAGATGCGCCGCTGCCAGCGCACGGGAAGGGCGTTATAGAAAAGGGCGAGGAGCCGAAAGAGCACGGAGACAGACTATGTTCGCTGGCTACAGATGGTCGGCTGCATTGAGATGGTCACCTCCGCCGAGATAGACCGTTGGTGATCGCTGTGTTTTTCGCGGCGGTAATCATCAGCGCGCTCACGTTCATGTGGTCGCTGCGTTCTCGCATCCGATACCTGCGCCTGCGGCAGAGATCCGGCGATGTGCCGCCCTTTGCGAAACGGGAGGTCATTGAAGAAGCCTACCGGCGACCATGGACATTCCCGATCAGGGTCGGCGCGCTTTGGCGCGCGCAGACAGCTTGGGATCGGGTGACCCACGCTGACCCGGTGCTCGCGGCCGCCAAGCGCGAATCTGAGCGGCACCAAAAGCTCGCGTTGGTCGTCTACGTCGCCTGTTTAGCGGCCATCTTTCTCGCGGCAGAAATCGGCCGATGAGGGCTGGCCGGATTCGTCTGGTTATTACGGCCCACCTATCGGCACCGCCCCTATTCCATGCGCCTTCGGCACTGGGATCTTCTGCGTGACTGCGCGCGTCTTCACGTCGATCACATTCACCATGCCGTCGACGTTCGTGGTCGTGAGGAGTCGATCGCCCTCGGGGTCGTACGTCGTGTGAAACGGCTGCTGACCGAGCTTTGTCTCCGAGAGGACCCGACGGTCCTTCCAATCGACCCAGAGGAGGCCTGGTCCGAGGTGGTCCGAGATGACCATGAGCGATTTGTCCGCCATGAAAAAGACTCCGTCCTGGTCGACCTTCTCGGTGTGGAAGGGATAGGTACCCGGGAGATGGATCTCTTTCTTCACCGTCTTCGTGACCGGGTCGTAGATGACCATCCGGTCGGACGGCTTATCGAGGAACCCCGAGGAGCTCGACCAGACTTCACTCTGATCGGGTGTGAAGTACGCATCGTGAACGTCGCTGACCTTGATCTGCGTGATCTTGTTCGTGTCGAGGTCGTACACGCGAAGAACGTCGGCTTGCGACGTGTTCGTGAGCGTGAACCAGAGCTCGTTCGGGCGGCTCGGCGCGATCGTGAGCACGTGCTGCGGCACGCCGACCATGAGCGGAGGAAGGGACTTCCAGGTGCCGGCCTCGAAGCGCGCGATGTAGGTGTCGTGCTCATGACCGACGAAAAGCGTCTTGCCGTCGGGGGACCACGTGATCCCGTGGGGCTGCTTCCCCACCATCAGGCGGACGACCTCTTTCATCGAGAGGGGATCGATCACCGAGGTGGTGTTGCCCATGCGGTTGTTGACCGCGACCCACTTCCCATCGGGGGAGACTCCGAGCTGGTGCGGGAGCTTGCCGACCGCGATCTTTCCGACGAGGGCGTACGGCTCGCCGGGTCTTCCGTCGAGCACCCAGACCTGGTCGGTGCTTTCGGAGGCAACGAAGATGCGGAGCTTCGAATACAGCGGTGCGGGCGATGGCGCGGGGATCGGCGTCGGCGTGGCAGTCGGGGTCGCGACAGGTTGGACCGCGACACTGTCATCGATGATCGGCGCATAAGCGAGCGTCGAACCGCACGCTGCGACGACGATCGTCCCGATGATCGCGAGCGCAAAGGCGCGAACCACTTTTACCGCCACTCCACCCCACGTCCCCAGCGGCACACAGCCTAGCGGGTCAGCGAGCGCAGGTGTGTCTAACTCGCCGTCATCTGCGTCGGCGCCGACCCTCGCTGACGCGCAAGCGGACCAGCGCCCGCTGGAGCTCGGCCCTGGCGCGTTGCTCGTCCGCGGCGGACGCCGGGCCCGCGGCGAGGACCTCCTGAGCGCGGTCACGCGCCTGCTGCGCTCGACTCGCGTCGATCTCCTCAGCGTGTTCGGCCGCGTCGGTCAGCACGACCACGCGGTCACTCCGAACGTCCATGAATCCACCGAACACGGCGAGCACTTCTTCGACGCCGCCGCGCTTCACCTTGAACTCACCCGGACCCAGGGTGGTGAAGAGCGGCGCGTGGTGCGGGAGGATCCCGACGTAGCCCTCGGTCGCCGGAGCGACGACCATGTCGACATCCTCCTCGTACACCTTGCGCTCGGGTGTGATCACTTCGAGGTGAAGAGGCACTAGCTCAAGCTCCCTCTTTGGAAAGACGCTCGCCCTTCTCGCGGGCGGTCTCGATCGTGCCGACGTTGTAGAAGGCCTGCTCCGAAAGGTCGTCGTGCTTCCCGTCGAGGACCTCGCGGAAGCTGCGAACGGTGTCGGCGACCTTTACGTACTGGCCCGGGACGCCGGTGAACTGCTCGGCCACGAACATGGGTTGCGCGAGGAATCGCTGCAGTTTCCGCGCGCGTGCCACGAGCAGCTTGTCTTCATCGCTGAGCTCATCGATCCCGAGGATGGCGATGATGTCCTGAAGGTCCTTGTACCGCTGGAGCACGCGCTGGACTTCGCGCGCGGTCTCGTAGTGCTCCTGGCCCACGATGTTCGGATCGAGCGCGCGGCTCGTCGAGGTCAAGGGATCCACGGCCGGATAGAGACCCAGCTCGGTGAGATAGCGCTCGAGGCGGATCGATGCGTCCAGGTGCGCGAACGTCGTCGCCGGCGCGGGGTCGGTGTAGTCGTCGGCCGGCACGAAAACCGCCTGCAACGAGGTGATCGAGCCCTTCTTCGTCGAGGTGATGCGCTCCTGCAGCTCGCCCATCTCGGTCGCGAGCGTGGGCTGGTAACCGACGGCGCTCGGCATCCGGCCGAGGAGAGCCGACACCTCCGACCCTGCCTGCGTGAACCGGAAGATGTTGTCGATGAAGATCAGGAGATCGCGGCCCTGCTCGTCGCGAAAGTACTCAGCGATGGTGAGGCCGGTGAGGGCCACGCGAAGACGCGCGCCCGGCGGCTCGTTCATCTGACCGAAGACCATCGACATCTTGTCGATGACGCCCGATTCCTTCATCTCGCCGAGTAGCTGGGTACCCTCACGCGAGCGCTCGCCAACGCCGCAGAAGACGGAATAGCCGCCGTGCTCTGACGCGACATTGCGGATGAGCTCCTGGATGACGATGGTCTTTCCCGTTCCAGCGCCACCGAAGACCGCGGACTTGCCACCTTTGAGGAACGGGCAGATGAGGTCGATCACCTTCATGCCGGTCTCGAAGATCTCGGCTTGCGTCGATTGGTCGGTGAACGGGGGCGGATCGCGGTGGATCGGATCCCGCCGGTCACCTTTCACGGGCCCCTTCCCGTCGATCGGCTCGCCGATGACGTTGAACAGACGCCCCAACGTCGCCTCCCCGACCGGCACGGTGATCGGCCCGCCGGTGGCGGTCGCGTCCATCCCGCGGCGTAACCCGTCGGTCGCGGCCATCGAGACGGCGCGGACCCAGTTGTTGCCGAGATGCTGCTGCACCTCGGCGATCACGTCGCTGCCGTCCTCACGCTTGACCACGAGAGCGTCGTAGATCTGGGGCAGGTGGCCCTCTTCGAACTGGACGTCGAGGACCGGGCCGATGATCTGCACGATCTTGCCCTTGTCCTGCGCCTTCCTCGTGGTGGGTTCCTTCGTCGCTACGGCCACTTTTCTACCCCTTGCCGAGGGCCTCGGCCCCCGATGCGATCTCGAGCATCTCCTTGGTGATGCGTGATTGACGGGCTTTGTTCGCGGAGAGCGTCAGGTCGTCGATGAGGTCGCCCGCGGCGTCCGTCGCGTTGCGCATCGCGACCATCTGGGCGGAGAAGGCGGACGCCTTCGACTCGAGGATGGTCTGGAACACGGCGACCTCGATCAGCCGCGGAATGACTTCGTTCAGGACCGTTTCCGGATCCGGCTCGAAGATGTACTGGAGCACCGGCTGATCGTCGCGATCCTCCTCCTCAGGGACGAACGGCAAGAGCCGCCGGATCGTCGGCTCCTGCCGGAGGGTATTCACGAATCGCGTAAAAGCCAGATAGAGCTCGTCCACCTTCCCCGTCACGAACTCCTCAACCGCGACGCGCGCGATCACGTTCGTGTCGGTACTGCTCGGCCGGTCCGGGATCCCGGGAAACTCGGCCGTCACCGGTGCGCGCAGCCGGCGCAATTGGTTGATGCCTTTGCGCCCGACGGCCACGAACGACGCAGCGGGCTGTTGCTGCGCGAAGCGCAGCGTCGCTCGGATGAGATTCACGTTCATTGGCCCGACGAGCCCGCGGTCGGTCGTGACGAGCACGATCCCGACGCGCCGGACCTCGCGCCGCGCGAGCAGCGGACTTGTTTCCGGATCCGCGTAGGGGGCGAGCTCGTTCAAGATCGTCCGCAGCCGCTCCTCGTACGGGCGCGAGGCGAGGACGGCGGCCTGGGCACGGCGCATCTTCGATGCGGCGACGAGCTGCATCGCGCGCGTGACCTGCTGGATGTTCTTGATGCTCCGGACACGTCGCCGGAGCTCGCGCTCTGAGGGCACGGGTCAGGCCTTCGCGGTCGCGGGAGTCTTCGTCGGCGGCTTCGCGGGTGGCGTAGCCGGCCTCGGGCCGTCAGTCGACGCACCTGCTGCGCCGGTCGAGGGCTTCTCCTCCGTGTACGGATGCGACTTCTTGAATTCGTCGAGCATCGCGCGCACTTCCTTCTCGATGTCGGCGCTCCAGGCCTTGTCCTTTGCGATCTTGGCCGACACGTTCTTACCTACCGAATCCATGAACCGGTAGAGGTCGCGCTCGAAATCGGCGACGCGCTCCTTCGGAACGTCGTCGATGAAACCGTTGGTCGCCGCGAAGATGATCACGACCTCTTTTTCGAGTGGCAGGGGCTGGTACTGCAGCTGTTTCATGATCTCGGTGACCTTCTCGCCTCGGCGGAGCTGCTGCTGCGTCGCCTTGTCGAGGTCCGATCCGAACTGCGCGAACGCGGCCAGCTCGCGATACTGCGCGAGCTCGAGCTTGAGGCTCCGGACGACCGCCTTCATCGCCTTGGTCTGGGCGTCGCCGCCCACGCGCGACACGGACAGCCCCGTGTTCATCGCGGGCCGCTGACCCTGATTGAAAAGGTCGGTCTCGAGGTAGATCTGGCCGTCCGTAATCGAGATCACGTTCGTCGGGATGTAAGCGGAGATGTCGTTCGCTTGCGTCTCGATGATTGGCAGCGCGGTCAGCGACCCGCCGCCCTTCTCCTTGTTCAGCCGGGCGGCGCGCTCGAGCAGCCGCGAGTGCAGGTAGAAGACGTCCCCCGGATACGCCTCGCGGCCTGGCGGACGCCGGGTGAGGAGCGAGACCTGCCGGTAAGCCCAAGCGTGCTTGGTGAGGTCGTCGTACACGATGAGCGCGTCCTTTCCGTTGTCGCGGAAGTACTCGCCCATCGCGCACGCCGCGAACGGCGCAAGGTACTGAAGGGTCGCCGGGTCCGAAGCGCCGGCGATCACGACGATCGTGTGCTCCATCGCGCCATGCTCTTCAAGTGTTGCGACGATCTTCGCGACGGACGATTCCTTCTGTCCGATCGCGACGTAGATGCAGGTGAGGTTCTTGCCCTTCTGGTTGAGGATCGTGTCGATGGCGATGGCGGTCTTCCCGGTCTGACGGTCGCCGATGATCAGCTCGCGCTGCCCACGCCCGATCGCGGTGATCGCGTCGATGACCTTGATGCCGGTCTGCACCGGCGTGTCCACGTTCTGCCGCGTGATGACGCCTGGCGCCACCACGTCCACCGGCAAGGATGTTTTCGTGTTGATTGGGCCTTTGCCGTCGAGCGGCCGACCCAACGGATCCACCACGCGCCCGACGAGAGCTTCGCCGACCGGCGTCTCGACGATCCGGCCGGTGGTGCGGACCTCGCCGCCCTCGACGATGCCGGTGTAGTCGCCCAGGATGATCGCGCTCACCGTGTCTTCCTCGAGGTTGAATGCCAGGCCGAACACGTCGTTCCCGAAATCGAGGAGCTCCGACGCCATGCAGTTCGCGAGGCCGTACACACGCGCGATCCCGTCCCCGATCTCGACCACGGTGCCGACGTCGACGGACTCGGCCCCGCCTTTGAAGCCTTTGATCTTCGCCTTGACGATGTCGGTGATCTCTTTGGATGAGTCGGCCATGTGTATCCCCCTTATGAGGCGAGCTGCCGCCCGAGTGCGACGAGCTTGGCATGCACGGATGAATCGATCAGATGGTCGCCGACCTGGACTTTCGCGCCCGCGATCAGCGTCGGGTCGACGGCGAACGTCGCGCGAAGCTTCGTCCCGGACTCGCGCTCGAGACGGCTGACGAGCTCGCGGCGCGCCGGCTCGTCAAGCGCCACGGCTGTCGTGATGCGCGCCTTGGCGATCCCTTCACGCCGGTCGACGAGATCACCGAACGCGATGGCGATCTGTGGCACGAGGGCGATCCGATCGCTCTCGAGCAGAAGGATCAGAAGCGAGCGGACGATGTCGGGCTCATCGCCAAGCGCGGAGCTGAGCGCATCGACGCGCTGCTTCATCGGAACGGACGGGTCGCGGAGTCCCGCGATGGTGAATCGGTCGAAGACCGGAGCGAGCCTTTCGAGCGACGCGCGAAAGTCGCCGACCGTGCGTTCGTCCGACCCGAGAGCAAGAAGCGCCTCCGCGTAGCGCCGCGCCGCGGATCCGGAGAGCGCCAATTAGCCCTGTTCCACAAGGTTCGCGGCGGCTTCGTCGAGAGACTGCTCGATCAGGGCGCGATGCTGCTCGGCGTCGACCTCGCGGCCCAGCACGCGGCTCGCCGCGAGGACGACCATGCCCGCGAGCTCCGATCGGAGCTGCGCGAGCGCCTGGTCATGGAGCTGGTTCGCATCTTCGCGGCCGCGTTCGCGGATGCGATCGGCCTCGGTTTTCGCCTGCGTGCGAATATCGTCCGCCGCGACCTCGGCGGCCTGCGTCGTCCGCTCGGCGATCGCCTGCGCCTCTCGCCGGGCCTCCGCGAGGAGACGCTCGATCTCGGCCTTGAGCTTCTCGCGATCGGCCTTCGCCTGCTCGGCCAGCGCCAGACCCTCACGGATCCTGCTGGCGCGGGTCGCGAGCATCGTCGTGATCGGGCCCCACAGCAGTCGTCGCATGAAGTAGAGGAGCAAGAGGAAATTGACGACCGAGACCAGCACCCAGAACGGGTGCACGGTCGGTACGAAGACCTCTTCCTGGAATCCGGGGCTGAACAGCACTTACAGCACCTCCGCCAGGAGGTGCACGTATTGGTTCCGACGAGTGGAACGAGACGGACCCATTACGGGTGCGTCAGGAAGATGAGCAGGATCCCCACGACGAGCGAGAGCACGCCGAGCCCTTCGGCCAGGCCCGCACCGAGGATGAGGTTATTCCGAATGAGGGGCGCCGCATCCGGATTGCGGCCGATCGCCTCGGACGACTTCGCTGTCGCGATGCCCAGACCGATACCCACCCCAAGGACCGCGAAGCCGACGGCGATGCCGGCGGCCAGCCAACCGAGATTCATGCGTGCGATTCCTCCTTTGTCGTTGTCGCGTGGTTTTCGCCCGATTCGCCATGCGCTTCGTGGGATTCCGTCGCGAGGACGAAGTAGAGCAGCGTCAGTATCGAGAAGATGACGGCTTGGAGCAGACCGATGAACATCTCGAACCCGGCGAACAGGAGAAGAACGGGAATCGCGACCACGTAGAGCACTGCGGCCATCACCACGAGCATCACCTCGCCGCCAAAGACATTTCCCCAGAGTCGCGCGGTGAGCGTCAGGATCCGGATGACCTCAGCGAGGAACTCGATGAAGCCAACGAATATCAGCAGCCCTCCCAGAAAGGGACCCTCCTTGAGCGATTCGAGGTTCAGCCAGCGCTTGAAGTAGCCTCGACCGAGCGTTCGAATGCCCTCTGCCTGATAGCCAACGAAGGCGACGATGGCGAGACCGAGCGTGATGTGGTAGTCGGCTGTGGGCGCATGCAACAGAGGGATCTGCCCGACGAGGGGCACCACGCTCAACCAGTTTGAAAGAAGGATGAAGAGAAAGAGCGTCCCAACCAGGGGGACGTACTTCGCCGCTGCTCGCCCGCCGGTGTCAACGACGAAGTCGTGAAGCGTTTGAACGGTGACTTCTAGGGCTCCCTGGAGTCCGCTGGGTACCAGCGTCAACCTTCGGGTGCCGACGAAGGAGAGGGCAATAAGGAGCGCCATAACGATCCACATCGTGAGGTGCGAGTTCGAGATCGAAAGGTCCTCACCAAATGGGTGGAAGAGGGGCTCGCCGGACAGCATGCGGAGAATCCGCTGGGGCGTGATGTCTGGCCAGGTGGGTAGTCCAAAGACGATCCAGCCGACGCCGACCATGACCAAGTCGATGGCGACTAGGCCCGCGAGAAGGGTCATGGGCGGAAGTGACATGAGCGACCTATCGATCGTCCGCATCAACGATCTTCCTCATCCTCACCGCTCTCGCGGCGCCGCTCACGCTCTTGTATCTCGCTGTCCCAGCGCTGGCCTGCCGCCCGAGCCGACTCTGTCGCCGTTCCCATTGGGCGCGAGAGGTAGTCGCGCAGCAAAGCGGCCATCGCGCCGGCGCCGACGATGAGGCCGAGGAGGATTCCGATCAGGAGTCCCCAGGGCTTGCTGCCGAGACGATCGTCGATCGCGTTGCCGCCGAACGTACCGGCAAGCAGAGGAACACCGATCGCCACTGCGACCTGCAGCCCCATCTTGAGCACGTCACCAGTTGCGATACGTCACGCTCCGCCCAACGCCGCGATTTTCTGGATCCGACCTGGCCCAGGATCGCCGCGTTGCGAGCGCGCTCCACCCGGGGTTGCGGGGTGCGGCCAGGGGCACGGTCAGTTTAGCCGAGGAACTTCGGGTAGGCGAACCGAGCGCTAGAGCCAGCCGCGGCGCCGGAAGTACATCACCAGGCCGACCGCGATCAGACCCGTGACCGCCATCGACACCCAGAACAGAGGGAGCGACCCGTACGGAATGAAGCTCCAGTTCTGGCCGAAGAAGCCGGTGACGACGGTGAGGACGAGAAGAACGGTGGCGATGCTGGTGAGGACCTTCATCACCTCGTTCAGCCGGTTCGAAGCGGCCGCGAGGTACGCGTCGATCACGTTCGAGGTGAGCTCGCGAAAGGTGTCGATCTCGTCGGTGACGCGAAGGATGTGGTCGTAGACGTCCTGAAAGTACGCGCGCTTCCCGATCTCGCGCAGCTCGCGGAGGTCGCCGCGGACGAGCACCTGCAGCACATCGCGCTCAGGGGCGATCGTCTTCCGCAGCTGC